>NZ_QTMH01000029.1:0-14599 GCF_003603065.1 Bacteroides sp. AF20-13LB | reverse complement strand
TTAAGTCGTTTAGCGTCATTTCTCCCATTTTTCGAGGTTATTCCAGAGATTTTATTTAATTTTGCATTCAAAATAGTTAGGCATAATAAAATGGAACCATCTATATACAGTTATTCACTTTGTATTGCGCTACCGTTGATGTTGTTCTTCGGCTTTTATTTTTTGTTGGCTCCAACCTCGGAAAAAGCCATTTTCAATAATTATCTGCGTTCCCGGCGAATTATGGGGGTAGCCATACTGTTACTTGCCGCCAACTATTCGGTACATTTCTTTTTTGGAATCAGGTTCAAGAATACCGATGCCGCCATCCTGATGAACCTGTCCACCTATTTTTTGTGCTACTGGTTGTTCAGTTCGGCCCTCACCACTCTGCTTGACCGCTTTTATATCACCAAACGTCGGTTACGGACGCATATCTGTCTATGGATACTGTTTTCCATCCTTTCCGGCATCGTTCTGCTGTTGTTACCAAAAGGTGGTTTACAGACAACGGTGATGTTTGCCTTGGCCGCATGGTTGGTTATCTATGGGCTGTTCTTGACCCGTAGGCTTCTCCGGGCCTATCACAGGGTCATCCGCATTTTCGATGACACCCGTGCGGACGACATCGGTGCCTATATCAAATGGCTTTCCATTTTCACCTACTGGGCTGTCACATTCGGGGTGGGATGCGGACTGCTGACATTCCTGCCTGATGAATACGTCTATATCTGGATTCTGTCATCGGTACCGTTTTACATTTATCTCTTCCTTTGCTATCTGAACTATCTGCTGTTTTACGAACAGGTGGAAAACGCGATGGAAGATGGCATGACTTCTGAAGAGGAAGACCTGTGTGACACCACAAACCGGGAACAGGCACAGAGGCAGGATACTCCTTTTTTCCATGCCGAAATAGCGAAAAAAATCAAAGGTTGTATCGATGCGGACGGTTATATCCGGCCCGGCCTTACCATAAAGGAGCTTTCAGATGTGCTTCATACCAACCGTACCTACCTGTCCGGGTACATCAAAACTACGTATGACATGTCGTTCCGCGATTGGATTATCGGACTTCGTATAGAATATGCGAAACGTCTGCTTGCGCGATATCCGAGGTTGACGGTTGCCGACATCTCCGAGAAATCCGGTTTTTTGTCACCAAGCCATTTTATAAGGCTGTTCAAGGAAAATGCGGGCTGTACCCCTAAATGGAGGAAAACAGAGGCGGAATAATACGGTGTGTTATGGATGGAGGAATAGCCCAAACGACAAAAAATAGCCTAAACTACAAAACTAAAATGTTCTAAACCACAAAGATGTGCGATTCTGACAATTGAGACAATTTTTATAGGCAAGAATCGGGCTGAATTTAAATCTTTTCGCTTATTTTGCACTTGTCGGTTGAGCCTGCGTCATCTCCAAAAAGAGTAAAACAGGGTTTTATGGGTGATTTTAACGTGTGTAAAAGAAAATGCTACCCAAATAACTTCAAATAAAGACAACTCTATTTCAAGCGGCAAATGAGTTCTACAGCTTGAATTTGAATAATACAAACAATAGGATTCTCCTTTAAAAAGTCATGAAAAAGATTCATTTACTTCATTACTTATTGTTGTGCTACATGGTTCTTGCGGTAGCTACATCGTGCGGCGATGACGAGGATGACTACGCCCCCGACAATGTAAATGATCCCGAGAAACTAACTGATCCTTTGCCTACTACCGACCAGTTAGGCGTAACACACAACAACACGCTTTATTACCTTTCGTTCTGGAGCAAAGAAGACCATATGATATCCGAGAACATGATAAACCGTTACAAGGAGGCGGTTCCTTATGCTCCGGGAAAGAAGATGGAGGTTGGCGACGCGTTCTTCTTTACCCGGCAGGACATTGACCGGATTCAGTCGGATACCGATTTGCTGGCTGACATCAAGGATATGTTCCATAAGCGGAGCATCGTGATGATGATGGAGGGAGGAACGAACGAGGATTTTAATACCGTCTGCACGTTGCTGGATTGCTATAATCCTTATGCGAAGGAAGATGAGTCTTATTCGGACGAACTGCCGCTGTGGGTATTTTCTGGACCGCTTCCGTCGGCGAGCGGATTCTATTCCAAGCTCAATGCGCTCAGTACTGCTACCGGAGCTGATGGCAAAGAATCTGTACAGACGATTAATGAATACGGGCAGGGATTTCATTGCGACATGACAAGTCAAAGTTTACAAAGAGCCCTGGAACCGAAAGCTCCGTCAAACGGTTCGTCGGATTTGAAAAACTTGATATCTGCCTATATCGTTATCGGTCAAAATAGCTATACCGCACCTCCTGTTCATGGACATGAAGGTAAAGGGACAACCGATAATTTTCAAGTAGAAGCTAAGATATGGACCGCTTATAGCAAAGACCGGAAAGAACATTTTTATTTGGTAAATCTGGGTTTTATAGCCTATGTAGAACCTTCTTTTTATGGAGAATGGCATACCAAGGTCAGTACTCTGAAAATGAAAGGGTATGGCTTTTGCCTGACTGACGTAAATTTGGAATTCGCTCCGGTTCACCCGAATGGTGCCATTATTCATGCACATTCCCCGCAAACTACGGAACGCCAGAGCTCTTATACCAGCAGTGTCTCTTTCGAGTTAGGAGGAAGTGTCAGTGTCACTGGACCAGAGATTTCAGGAGGAATAAGCATTTCCAATAGCCATACGGAAACAATAAATGATATTGAAGTTATCAATAGAACCAATCCGGCCCAAGGAAGCCCACAGCTTAGGTGGTAGTTTAATTTACGCGAACCTTCTTCACATTTTAATATGTTTTGTTACGCGTCGAGTGCTGTCAATGGAGGTGCTAAGGCCGGGATAACCACTTGTAGCTTGTCCACAGATTTTATTATTTCTGTACCTGATGGAGCTGACAACGAATGGAAAGTAAGCATGTATCCAACACTGAAAACATATTTCTTTAGTGACCTTTTTGGATTCCATGATCAATATGAAACGCTATTTGATGATGCGGCAGAAAGCTGGATTGGCATCGAAAAAGTTTTTAACTTGCCGACTGTCGATCTGAAAGATGAATGATTTGTTACGTTGATATTAATAATTTCTAAAGTTATTGGATTATGAGAAAAACATTCTTGGTGATGAGCAGGCTTATCGATTTATTTGTGGATATCTTGCCTATAGATGAGCTTGGGTTTAAACATGTCAAACTTCAATCAGAAGGGAGACCACCGTATAATCCTGCAACATTACTAAAATTGTATTTATATGGTTATAAGCACTCAATAAGATCATCAAGAAAGTTGGAACACTTCCTGTAAAGTAAATGTGGAATTATGGTGGCTATTAGGAGGCTTAATGCCCTCTTTTAGGACAATTGCTTATTTAAAAAAAAATAATGCGGAGGCTTTTAGAAAAGTCTTTAGGCAGTTTGTCCTTATGCTAAAGGATATGGGTCTGATAGAAGGCGAAACCATAGGTATAGATTCTTTCAAGATATTTGCCCAAAATAGTCTCAGAAACAATTATACACAAAAGAAGATAGACAGACATCTTGAATATATAGATAACCGTATTGAAGAATTTGAAGTAGCTTTAGATAAGACTGATAAAGAAGAAGAAAAAGAACTTCTTAAATCTAAGATTAAATTACAACAAGACAGGCGTAAGAAATACGAAACTCTTGATACGGAATTGAAGAATAGTAATGATACTCAAATAAGTCTAACAGACAAAGATTCAAGAGCATTAATGTTAACCAATAATGTATCAGGAGTTGAATATGCGGTTCAAGCAGCCTTTGATAGTAAACACAAATTATTGGTTCACTCTCATATTGGAGCATCAACTGATAAAAGAGAACTATCAACAGCGGCATTGACCGTCCAGGAACTACTACAATTAGATTCGTTCAACACACTTAGCGATGCCGGTTATACTAGCGGCGACCAACTACAAGCCTGTAAATATTCAGGAATATGTACTTATTCATCGCCTATGCCATCAACATCACCTAATTCGAATTCCATACCACTGGCTGAATTTCATTATATAAATGACGGAGATTATTATATCTGCCCTTGTGGAGAACAAATGACAACAACAGGGAAATGGAGAATCCGTCCCAATTATAGATCAAAAGTATATAAAACATCAGCTTGTGTAAATTGCTCAATAAGAGAAAAATGTACTCAAAATCAAAATGGCAGAGTAATAGAAAGAAGTGAATATCAAGATGTAATAGATGAAAATAACGCCAGAGTTATGAATCATCTGTTGCAAGGGCGCGCAGCAGACATTCGTAATGTCGCACAACTTCCGCCTCTTCACCGCCCTGACGGGAACTGCCACAGCCCCCCAAAAACAGTCCAAACAAAAAGACTAAAACAGTTGATCGTTTCATGGTGCTGTTTGTTTAATGGTTAAATTACTGGTCATGCACACAACGGACACTACCGCCCAGCAGATAATGATAACCATAATATTCATTAAACCCTGCAGGTAACCCGGCCGGACTATGAATGTCATTACCGGCACCATGCATTAAGGCCCATCTATTACGATTAACCCTATATGTGGGCGCTGTTTTTCCAGCTCCGATATCAGGATTCCAATATATTCCTGTATGTAATACAGAGGCAGGAGAATGTCGTTGAGGTGATGAATATATCATTGGAGTTTGTGTCCAGATAGCTAAAACGCCTTCTTCATATCCACCATCGGGGGCAGATATGGCTGGAAAAGACTTAGCTATTCCCGCACCGCTTTCTATCAATCGAGTAAATACAACAGGATAAGAGCCTGTTATAGACTGTATCAGATTAATAACCTCCCAAGCCGTAGGGAGTCGCCAGCCATCGGGGCAGGCACGTTGGGGAATACTGCCATAATAAATGGGTCCGACCATAGCTGGTGCCAAAGAATATGAACGAGGACGAGCAGCCATATTAGGACCTCCTTCCCTACTGGCGTCTATCATCCAACAAACACCACCATTACCCATACGGGTAGTCTGATAGTTACTGCCACCGATACGCATAAGTTTCATGGAATTTCCGAAACCACAAGCCGGTTGCTGGCTTACATGCAAACGATATTCCAATTCGTTAGCAGAATTTCCTGTTCGTATGGAAAGGACAGCACTACGCATATTCTGGGTAAAGTTCTTACTGTTTGCCGAAATAGTAACCGTGGCTGGTACTCCCGCTGTACCCGAGGTTTGGCTGAGTGAAATCCATGAAGGTTTTCCGGTTATTTGCCAATTGGTATTCTCTGTAGTTATATTTACGGGTAATGAAGCGACACCTATTTGGATATCACCGTCAAAAGCGAACACCCGTTTGTCCACCGTCAGCCGTTTGTTCCCTCGTACTATTACTTCTTCTTGTACCTCGTTCCACGGCACGATACGGCATTTAAGGGTATGGTTTCCTTTGAAAGCTTCCTCGGGAGTTTGGGCCGGCAACCCGTCCACACTTTCCACTTGTACTTTATATTCATGATTACGCAGAATATCCATCGGCACTCCCGAACCGTAGTCCTTGAAGTCGAGGCGGTAGTAACCGTCTACCGACGGCTTAGAGCCGGTGAGATACGGCTTCACGTGCATAACCAGACAAAGGTCGTCCAGCGCATTCCCGCCCGAGGGGCGGTTCTTGTTGTCCACCTCGCACAGGTAGAACGTCTTTTGTGAGCCGTTGAAAATACCGATATTCCCGGGTGACACATCGCTGTTCAATGAGGTGAATGTACCCCGTGTCTGCCGTGCCCCGACGGGTACGGTGGGAGTATTCACTTGCTTGCCCGTCACATTATAGTTGTCCGGTGCAATGCGTCCTTTTGCCCGGTAATTGTACAGCCGCAGATCGTTGTAATAATAGAAAAAGCCTTTTAGGTCGGATTCAAGAGGATTGATAAGCGTGAACTTAGCTACCGCACGTATCATCGTCACCTCTTGGGGAGCGCCAGAGGGAGAGAAACCTTCGCCCACCGCTTGGTTGGGAAGCTCGCCCCACATGGGTATGCCATTCGTAAAGTCGGGTGCGGCATCCGTTCCGACATCGAATGCCAGGCGGTTCATTACCCCCTCTTTCTGTTCTCCGAATGCAGCAGCAAGGGTATTCACCTGCTCACGGACATTGGCAAGCACCACGAGTGTCTGATGTTCGGGAGCTCCCATCAGCTGTACACGTACGGTTTGTGTGCCGATATCGTATGTACCCTGTGCACGGTAGAAGAATGTACCTTTCTTTATATTCGTAGGATCTGCAGGATCAACCTTGAATGAAAGTACATCTACAGTATTGATTCCATTTTCATCTATAGCACGTGTCAGCGGCGCACGCGTTTCGGAACTTTGCGAGGTGTTCATTTCAGCAGCCTGTTTTGAAGCACCGGTTTTAAAGTTCAGGTAAATAACGGCTGTATGTCCGTTCGCTTGCGGCACCGACTGCTCCGCATCATCACTGCAAGCGGTCGGAAGGAGCGCCGCCATTGCAATCCACAGCACAGCTGAGGCATGTCGCCTCCACAGATATGCCACACGGGTGAAACCGGATAAACCGGAAGTCTGAAATCCTATATTCATTTTTCTTCTTTTTTTAGTAATATATCTATTTTTTATATCAACTTTCTTACAAACTAAATTGCATCGGTCATATACCGTCTTACTTATTTATCGGCGAACAGACGAACGGAAAACCCGTGGTGTTTAACGTCTCTGTAGTTCGCGAACGCAGAGTACGAGTAGAAAGACACGTTCCAAGCATTGCCGAGGAGGCTGGGAAACTCCGTGCTCGACCAATACCGACCATATTCGCCTCGGGCTTCGAGCAAACCACTCGAAATGAACGTTGGGAAGGAGATATAACCGGCAGCCGGAAAAATACGAACGACAGCCTCGGAAGTATGGCTATCCCACCAAGAATCATTATTGATAGTGCTAATGTTTCCTGTAAATGCGCTGCCCAAGTAAACACAATCCACTTTCAATAGGGAAGTAAAGTCATGGTTGGCAAACGAACCCACGCGGGTGTAACGGTAAGCACAAACCATATTATTATCAGTAGCAAGAGGGAAATCGGATAGGGAAGAATCATCGATAGGATTACCGGTACCTTGTTTGAAACGCAGAGCGTAACAAACACCGTTACCCGAAGAGAAATAATCGTTGGCGAAAGTTTTTTTGATGCCACCGAACTCAATAGCCTCGTTGACATTAGAAGTATTAGTAGGGGAATCATATTGGGTATTACCGCTGTAGGAGAAAACGCCCGTCAACTCCCAGCGGGAAGGCAGGTGGTAACCATAACCGGGATGCCCCAGTTTAAAAAAGACATCATCAAAGAGCTTCTTGGCATTTGGATTGTAAGTATCATTATTCTCTCCTGTGAGCACGTACCAATTATAATAACCGGATTGGTCATTGCTATGGCTCGAAGCCCAATGAAGATTAGGGTCAGTCTGGGCTGCAGTGGGAGAAATACCCGGAGGAACGGAAGAAATGAAAGGAGAATTATAGATAGAGCCACCGGCGAGGTTATATTCGGCAACATAATCCAAAGGCGTACCGATCTGCTTAATATTGATTTTAGTATAAAGTCGTCCAGCCCGTATCTACAGATAACCATCCTTGAATCCCTTGCCATTCGTGATGGCCTGCAATTCCTCCGTAACCGGATTGGTGAGAGTGGCGCCAGCCGCCCCACTGTTTTGACTGGGTTTCAGCCATGAATTAGAAACTGAAATTGTTGTTCCGTCGGCATTATAGGCACCGACCTTCCACCCACTGGGGTAATTGGTGCGCACAGAAAATTTGTTCTGTGTGCTTGTGGCATCGTGCTTGCCTTGAAGTGTCATCGCCGTTCGGGTCACTGCCAAGAAATGCCCCGATTCATTGAACGTTATATCTGTGAATGCGTCTATCACGATGGGCACTACTACGATGTTATGGTTGGTAAAGTTGTCCGGGCTGGTTACAGCCTCGTTCAAAGTGGCAAACCCCGGCCCTTTCACTTCCTTGATGGTGAAAATATAGCGGTGGTTGCGCAGAATGGGCATGTATTTACCCTTTTCGTAAGGACTCGTGCCACCGCCCTTGATACCGTCCCATGTATAATCCATTCAGTAGTAGTATTCTCTTCCTTGATAGGCAAGATTTATAACTATACAAGGACGGCTGCCGCCGGAGATAGCCGACTGTTCATTCAAATAATAAGTGATGACATTCGGAGATGCGGTGTTTGCAGTTCCCTCAAGCGGGTGCCCGCCACTGACTGCTGGCTGCGATGTGGCAGGCAGTGTGGGAGTCATGTATCCCGACTGTGAAGCGGTGGTATTGTATGTAGCAAGATCTACCCAAACGCGTCCGTTGCCTACGGAATTGACGAAGTAAACCTTTCCCGCAGCTGTCGTGGCTCCCGAAGTTGTAGGATTGATGATATCCACCTTCGCCAGCATGCGGATAAGCGGTATTTCCTGCGCAATGGTTTGCGACACACCGGCTTTCAGTTCAAAGCCTCCCGCCGGGGCATGCTCGCCGTACATGGGTATGTATGTGCCCGTACCTTCTTGTCCGAACCTACCCACGACTTCCACTTGCTTAAGAGCATCATAGGTGGAACCGGCTGTTATATTTGCCAGTTCTGTTTGGGCATTAGCTATGAGAGCTATACGTTTGTATCTGCCCGCAATAACGGGCACAGAGAAGTATTTCGTATCCGAAGAGCCTGAAAGTGTATGCAACGAGCTGCCCAGAATATCATATTTCACCTTGACTTTCTCCGTACCGCCTTCATCGGCAAACATCAGTACGGTAATCTCTGTTATCCCTTTCTCGTCTACACCACGAGTATTCGCCGCCCGGAAATCGGGAATCCTGACAGAAAGTGTCACTTCGGCCGTCTCACCTTTGCCGGACACGGGCGGAACAGGAAGAATGAGTTCGTCTTGCCGGCACGAAAGTACGAGCGGCAGTAATAACAGGACCGACAGCAGGTTGCGGAACGGTATGATGATTGAACTACTTGGCATAATATATTGTTTTATGATTTGCATTTCATGATTGACCGGTGCGTTTTTTACACTCCTCCGGGTTTTACATTCTGATTTTCCCAATTCCTGATCGTTATTTTCGCATGACCGTTTGTAAAGGTAATCTCGATAGGAATGGTTACTTCAATATCTTCCTCCATCGGTATGTGGTAGCGGGCAATAAGCCCTGCCAACGAAATCGGGGGCACGATATGGTTTCCCGTGGTGGGATCGATAATTTCCACCATGCCGGGGGTATCGGCCTTGAAACGGGGGATGTCAGTCGTGGCATTAGCATGGCGGTTGGTGACATCATATGCTACGGCAGGCTGGAATGTCTTGTTCCGGCTTACGGACTGGAGACGCCATGTGCCCGAGGTTTCGTCGAACACCGGTCGCAAGGCTGACTCCATGCCCGTGATGTGTACCACAGGCTGCACGCTCACACCATCAAGGTGAAGACTTACACGGATAGTGCCGGGGCTGAAATTGACAGTATGGTCTCCAGTCTCGTGCTCACTGACCGTAAGTGGCGTGACAGCGAAAAGAAGCCGATCAAGCGTGGGGATGGAAGCGGAAGTCTCCGCATGCGGGTGTGAGGCGGAAAGGTTCCTTATGGTTTCTCCTTCGGAAAAGCCGCCGAGCTTGGTCTGTGCATCCGAAGCATTCGCCCAGAGCACGACAGTGTAGTTTCCCTGCGGCAGATACATCTCAACACCCTGCAAACGGTCAAGTTCACTCTTCTCCAGCGTCTGCATATGCTCAATACTGCCATCGGGACGGTACACACACAGCCTCACCCTCTGAACACGCTCTCCGAAAAGGTCAGCGGCAGAGCCGCGAGGCTTGTAGGTAAATCGTAACAGGGTATCCAGAGGGCAGCCCTCCAGGGACTCCCTGATGCACCTCGACAAGACTAAGGTTAAAATACCGGAAAGCATCAGGAAGCGTATAGCTTTATACAATTTCATGCGTAGTATCTTTTAGGTGAATAACTGTGGTTATGACTTTATATGAATATACGTGTTATGATTTAACAGGTTATAGAAATACAGGTCGTGAGGTCAGGGCAAAAGACACCCACGACCTGCTTACATTCCGCCGTGCGAGAGGAACTGGTGAACTAGTAAAATGAGCTAAAAATCTCCTCTACGCAAACGGACTTGTAAAAGAAACAAACAAATACAATATACCTTGATGGTATGACAGTTAGAGATTAGGCTTGACAGGAACGACCGTCCAGGCTTTTACCGTCACCTTCAACCAAACGCTGACAGCACTGGTATTAGGTATTGTGGAAAGGTTGCTCTCGTCAAATGTAAAGTCGGCTTTCGAGATAGTATAAATCTTTCCTTTTTCCAGTTCTACAATATTGCCACTGCCATCTTTGAATCCTCTCACGGTGATAAACTGGTCACCTGTGCCGAAATTCACGCTGCTGCCGGCCTTAGCAGCCAAATTACTCAACTTAAATACGAGCTGGAGTTGCTCGTTCGCGTCAGTACTGTTACCGTTAGGAACAACCTGATATGCCCAACGTTGCCCTGCAGTTGGCGGAATGACTTCCTTTGGGATACCTGTAGCAGCGACGGCAGACTGGTCAAAGAGTTTTCCAGCGTTAGCAGGGGTGTAAAGCCCCTGTCCTTGAGCATAGGCAGCAGGAGTAGCACCATATTGTACTTTCGTTCCCACAACGGTACCGGCCAGGTTGAACTTTTCAAAGAAGTTATTCACATAGATTCCTTCCAGCGTAAAACCATCCACCGCACTGGAGGCCGTAGTCGCCAGACCTTCGATTTCGACACGTGCCACGGCAGGACCGATTTCCACTTCGGCATACTTGTCACCGTCCGTTATTCCAGGGGCATAAGGCAGGGCCGGACTACCGGTAGTCCATGTCTGCAGGGGTTTGTCATCGCCGCTCAACACCACATCCGCAACTGCAGACTGGCTTGTGATTTCCAGTTGTACAGCTTTCAATGCAGCTACGGTTCCACCTGTAGGCAATGAAGTTCCGGCAGGAATATTACCACATACCGTTACAGTGGTAGCCGCCGCGGGTACATCCGTTATTTGGGTACCGGTAGTCAGATTCGCAATCGTGATGGGAGTGGTTGTAGTCGCGTTCACATATTTCAGAATGCTGGTCCCGTCATGGAAGTATACATGCAGATTACTTACCGTAGCAACCGTTCCCGAGGCTACAGGAGGCTCGGTCGATCTCGTCAGCGTCGGCAACTCCAGCTTCATGAATACGCTTCTCGCTTCCCCGTTCTTTACGTCAGGCACTTCGATGTCATCGTTACTGCACGCGGTGAATGCTGCAGCCATAGCAACCATTGTAAACACGCTTAACAAACTTTTTTTCATAATCATTGTAATTAAATTGTTAATAAAAAAATAAACACTAATAAAACACTTGTTAATATTTAATTCGTACTTATACTTTTTTTCCTGTTTTGTTCTTTCTACTTTTTACTATTTCCCTTCCGCTATCCTGTCCAGTTCCATACGGAGCCCGAAGAACTTGGGAATGAGGTCCGACAGTTCCGGATCCAGGGGAATACGCAGGACAAGATTGGGATTCATGCGGCAGGCCGCAAGCATATGTTCCACTGCTAAGTAATCATCGCCCTGCCGGGCGCTTACCACAGCATGCAGGTATTCCTTGCGGGAATCTACGGGTAACTGGTCTAAAAGAGCGGAAGCCTCTTTATGATAACCGAGCTGTGTCAGGCAAAGGGCGGTGTTATAGTCAGGCCGTTTTTCCAATATCGGCAAGGCTTGCCGGTATTGTCGCTCTGAAAGGAGCCGCAAGGCTTCGGCATACTCTTCTCCCTGCGGAGTATATACGGGACCGCTTGCCGCAAGAGAGTCTGTCTCCGCAGAAGCTATGACATATTGGTCCAGAGCGGAACGGTCAACCAGGTCGCTAAGCGAGGCCACAATGAAGAGCAGCGTGTCCGAGGCGGCAGGCCGCCATGTGCTGCGGTCGGTGGCTTCCACGATAGACTCTAGCCGCACACGGAGCTTTTTCATTCCATCGGTGACGGGCAGAGAATATACATAGTTGTAGATATAATCATGTCCGGAAACTGAATCCGAATTCTGGCGGACCATCACGGAGTCGATATAGGGGAAGGGAATCATACGCCGGCGGATTTCATCACGGTTACGGTCATTCATCTCATTTTCGGCAATCCGGTCGTAGAAATAACGGTGGCGGGAGATGTCCATCGAATCGGTGGCGGTGAGGACATAGTTGTGTATGTTGGACAGGCTGCGCCCCCCCGTTATAAAGGTCACGGAATTTCGAAGGTACACGATCGGCGGTAAGCTCGCGTTCCAGCCGGTACATCGGCCAAAAGGAGGCCGTACGATGATATTTACGGTCATAGGAGGCCCACAACCCGAGCGTGTCACGACCAGCCACATAGCGCCGTACGCTTTCTTCGATCCGCTTGCGTTCCAGGCGGTGACGGAGTGTCGCACGGTTGGCCTGCGTACGCGTGTTCCAGAAATTCTGGCGTTCAAGGGCAAGGCGTTTCCACTTCTCGTAGGCAAGCTGACGGTCGCGCTCCTTGCCGTAAAGTTCATAGAAGAACCTCTGCCGGCAGGCGATATCCTTATTGATGCCTTTACGGTCAAGATACACACTATCATAAGCCGAAGGATCGACAATTCCATTAAGAAACAGCCTGTACGCCTTATAGTCCGCTTCCTGCATGCGGGTAAAGGAAGAACCGGAAAGCACAACAGGTGGTAGCGGGAAGCCTGAACTGTCAGAGGTGCAGAGCATCGGGGTGAGTGTGACACGCCAGCAACTGTCAATCAGGAGGGAAGGGACATGGATATTGAATTCCAAACGCACGGAACCTTCCCGCATGGTGACCTGCTTGACGACCGTGCGTGCAGCGACGATGTCAACACCGCCCAGGTGTATGGTTTTCCATACGTCATCCGTACTGTCGGAGACCTCTTCGAACTCACCGGGAAGAGTGTCCGAAGAAGTGGTGAACCCCACCTGTTCGGCAAGCACTCCGGAAGGTGCGCTCTCCTCGTGGGGAAGAAAAATATTAGGACGGCCGGACTGCATAAACAGCCGCATAGTCCGCGGTTCGCGGGAAGTGGAACAGGACACGGCCAGTAACACTCCCGCGCAGAAAGCGGCGGCCGTTATGTGGGATTTGAGATACTTATTCATCATTCAACTTTTTATATCTTGTTTCAACAGATAAGATGGTTTCAGAAAAGATAAACCAGATTAACGGCGGTACGTGTGGGTGTCACATAGACACCGGAGCCCTTGCCGGTACGCTTACCGCAGTTCACGCAACGGTAACGTTCCCAGTCGGCCCAGACAACACCGAGACCCAGTTCGAACTCCAGATTCCAGCGACGCGAAAGGGGGCGCACCAGCCCCGCAGAAAGCCCGCCGCCGAAAGCTGTGCCTTCGTAACGGTAGCGATGTCCGAACAGACCACCCGCATTATATATGGAGAACACACCGTGGAGCCCGATAAAACAACCCCTTCCGTAAGTTTCGCGCATCCAATAACGCACACCAGGCTGGACTGTGAAGTTTTTAAGCTTGCCGTCATCCCAAAGACGGAAAGGATTGTACTGTACGGGAAGATGGGCGGACCAATGCGTGGAAAAAGCCATGGAACCCTCCACATTCAGATTCCCCGTACCTAAACCCACCAGATTGGTTCTGACAGAATAAAACTGCGCGGAAACCTTGTCTGAATACACAAGGCAGGCCAAGACACAGGCAAAACATAAAAAGTACTTTTTTCTATTCAAATTCATAATTCAAACTAGGATAACTCAAACTTTAAGTGGATAAACAAAACATGCACCCAAAGTAAACGGATGAAAAGCTGTGTCATCATAATAAGACTGTTCTTATTCTACGTGCAACCTGTAAAAATGAAGTATTTTAATGAACAAGAAACAGTTTTATATTATCACATCTGTTTTGTTTTTCCTGGTTGCAAAAGTAATAACACATAAATCACGAGTTACAAAATGAAACCACAAATCTAACGTCCGCATTGCATAAAACATTATAATACAGAAACATAAAGACTTCGTTCTTCTTATTTTTCTAACACGACGCTAACAGATGATTTACAACCTTAAAAAATATAGGGCAATCAATAAGTTTCTGACAATTGACTGGAATAGTAACAGATATTATAATGAAAGCATCTTCATACTTTCCGGACATACCTCCCAGGAGAATTAAACCTGTTATGGCTTACCTCCATGACAAAACCATTCTACAATTACATCATTCCGGTATTATGGCAAAAACAATCTGAACATATTCTAGATTTAATTACCGGATGATGCATTAGTCATTGGAACCTAGTATAAAGTTGAAATACCTATCCCAGAAGGCTTAAGAATAATTCTTTATTAGCTGTTTCCGTAGATTTAATACGTGATTTGAGCCGTGACTTGCGAGCGTATACATTAGCCACCGTATCCTTCATGAATAAGCTAATTACTTGCGGTGAAAATCCTACAAAAATATAGCATAATAACCTGGTGTCGGAAGCTTTCATAGTT
>NZ_QTMH01000028.1:1467-14835 GCF_003603065.1 Bacteroides sp. AF20-13LB | reverse complement strand
GTCTGTTCCCTGTTATAACAACCTGTAAAATAGAGAATAGCTGATAGTCCAATTATAATTTTATATTTCATATTGCGAATATTAGGAGTAACAAACACATTTCGATGCGGAAAGCTTTTATTAGAAGAAATATAATTATTATTACATTCTTTGTATCTCAACAGAAACCATAAATACTTTTTTTGCATGATTCCCTGCATGATAGTTCTCAATTCCTATATATACCATTTCCAAAAACAGACAATAACCAAAAAGTTATAAAATATGCAGGCTTGGGAGTTTAGTATTCTTCATCTTATTATCAACTTTAATTATGCGCTGCTTTATACCATAATGTATTTTCTTTCAGCACAGTCATAGGATTGTCACTCGGATCGGATGTTGTTATACCGGAAAATGTATTGATAGGAATAATACCTTTGGCCATAGTGTAGAAATTTTTTGTATGGGTTTTATATGGAACAAGATGATTTAGCTGCTCTCTAAATTGGTTTAATAATATAGGATCGTTACAGAGTGAGGTTATATAATCTGCAAAATCATAAAATATTACAGGAGTATAACCATCTAAACGTTGGATTGTTCCCCTCAGGGATTTGTCAAAAGAATATTTACTATTGATACTTTTTATGATGGCTGCCATATTCTCCAGTTCTGAACAGTCCGTTACTGCTAATGTCCCACAAGGCATTATTTCATAGGTTGAATAAAAATTGTAAAATTCTTCACATCCCGATTGATAATCGGGATTCCCCAGTAAATATTCCCCAATAGCGGCATAAGGCATTCCGTATGCCATCATCTCACTGGTAGAACCAATCAAATATTTTGTAACATCCTTTAATTCATAGGCAACCTCTATAGATGACATATAACAGTCATCAAATAGAATATATTCCATTTTCATGCCTGCATTAGCAATACCGGAGGCTAGAGATTTTATATCTGTTTGGTATTCGGCGGTCAGTCCTCCAAAATAACGTGTCAATGGAACACCCTGATATTCCCAATGCATTTTCATGTGAGGTGCGGAACGCACTTTCATCTCATAAACAGGAAGCCATCCCATACCGTGACATCCTATAATCATGGTATAAACAGAAGCCGGAGCAAATGCCTTTACATCATTTAAAATTGCTGTTATCCCATCGATTGTCGTAAAAGGCGGAGACTTATATTTTTTAAGTATTTCACGTTTACATCTCCCGTGAGAAGACACAATTTCAAACATCATGGCCTCCGTACTACCGGTAGAAATAAAAACAATTACTTTCTCATTGTTCAGCCCTATTTTCGTTATACATTTTTCCAGGTCAGATATGTTATTATAAAAATAGTTCGTCAAATTTGAGGACCATGGCAAATACATGAATAATGTTTTCCGGTTGGCTTCTATCTTTTGATTTTCCTCCTTCTCGCATGAAGAAAAAAGTAAAATTCCTCCCAATAAAAAGATAATGCTAACCTTTACGTAGATTTTTTTCGTTGTTTTCATCCTGCAAATTGTCCAATAACTCATTATTACTTTTTTATTATAGCCTTCCATTGTAAAATCTCTATTTTATCTTAAATGTGAATTGTAAATAACCATTTCCTGATATTCATAGAATCAAATCCTCTTATAATCTTACAATATTATGACTCATTATCTCACAATATATTGAATATTCTAATAAACAGCATGAATTTAATCGTTTATAACACGAGATGATTTTCTTTTCAATGCCCTATGGCAGTTCTCATTGGAGGCACTGCCGAATGGCACTTGTTTCCGTTTCATTCTTGCAAAAAAAGATGAAACGGTTTAACAGGAACAACTGCCTGTTGAAACAATACCGGCACCAATGTCACAACAGGCAGTTTTATGGTTACTTATGGCAGTCCAAACCGATTTTCAAAGCCAAATCGCTCCGGCTTCCACATCCCCTGACTTATAAGTGTAAATTATAAACTCTTCAAGCGCTTCTTTCCATGTAAGATTGAAGGTTCCCATAATTGAATGTATGGCACGATTACTTTTTTCATCAAGCCCGTCTTCTTCCACCCCTTCGGGGTTCGTGTCTTCGTCTACCCCCACAGTCTCTTCACGGCTCCAGAACACCACTACCGGAATGTTTAGGTTGATATCCCATGTACCACGCTGGATCAATATTCCGGAAGGTTTATAGAACGGATCAAAAGTACCTGTTTCCGGATTGCCCTTGGATTTGTAGCCGTGATAAAGACGAATTTTCAGGTCGAATTCCTTACGGTCTTTCAAAAAACGGATAACTCCTTTCAAACCTATCGGGTTACTGTCTCCTGTTATTTCAGCTTCCTTGCTATGTTTGGTCTTGTCCCAGGGGGTAGTGTCCACATAAAGATAATCCACCAATTTCTGCGGTTCATTGTCATCGGCTTCCGGCTGACCGTCAAATGTGGGTTTTACATTTTCAGGCGTGAAGAAATGTTGATGAATATTATCCTGCCCGTTTTCTATAAACTGGCTGTTCATCAAATCTCCTTTGGCGTTATAGTAATAGATGAACATCAAATAAACGGGAGCCGGGGTGTATTTCCCATAAGTATAGTAGTCTCCATTTTTCTGCACGTAGAACTTGCTTTGACTGCCTTCGGCAAGCCTCCAACCCTTGCCGGCTTTCAGCTCATAAGTTATTTCCTGAATACGTTTCATGTGCTTGGCCGGAGATTCCGGATTCTGGTGAGGTCCACCGACTTTCTGTATTTCATTCCAGTCTGCATGCAGGTGACATTCCACAAGACGGATAGTCATTTTGGAAGGATCTTCATGCAATTTATTATCTGTCTCATTTTCAGGAATTACAGGATCTTTACTGCATGAATTGAACAACAACGAAAGAGCTGTTCCTATCAGGAACATCAATGCGATTTTACATACATTTGTTTTCATTTTTTATTTATTTGGTTAATAATAATTGTTATAAATCAAAAACTCCAGTTCACTACACAACGTACATCAGATCCCATGTCATGTGCATAGTAGCGTGAACGGTTAGTGTATTCTTTATATTCTTTGTTCAAGATATTGTCTGCCGCTATCATGAATTGTAGTTTGTATCCGTATTTTACAGGACACTCAAAGCTAGCAGCGAACCCCAAGAGGTGGTATGCCGGAGGGGTATAGGGAATAAGATCCGTATTCGAGTCAAACCGGGTCTGTTTTGCCACGAATCGATGTCTGATACTCAAACGTAATTTGGAATGCGATTTGGTTTCGTGAAGCCATGAGAGGTCATGGCTGAAACGGGAAGAGGGGATATAAGGAAGGTAATTTCCTGTCGTCTGTTCATTTGCCCGTATAAAAGAAGCAATCAGGTGATAATCCCATGAATTTATGGGCATGAAGTGAAAGTCAAAATCCATTCCGCGAAAGAAAGCCGGGGTCTGTTTGTATTGGAATACAGGGTATACCCCCGAAATAACAGTGATGGTTTCTTTCTTCGGTTCATCATAGATATAGCCGCTTATCCATTGCAGGTAACCGTCCATTCGGGCACTGAATACCTTATTGCTGTAACTGATGGAAGATATCCATTTATAGCTCCTTTCGGAGTGCATGGTAGAATCTCCTTTGACAAACATTCCGGATCCGAGTTCATTTCCGTTGCTATATAATTCATACACGTGAGGAGCTCTCCAGGCCAGCCCGAAATTAGTGGTGAGCTTCCATTGGTCAGAGAAATGATGATGACCTCCCAGACTGTATGATACGTTATTGAACTTTCTTGTTCCTCCATAGAGACTTCCTGTCCAGTCATAACCACTGGCACGGGTTTCCTGTCCGTCAAAACGAATACCTGCTTCAATTCCTCCTTTACTGTAATTATACTTCCCGATACCATATATTCCCATCTGTGTCTCCGTATAGTTGGGAATAACGGGAACAATACCTGTTCCTGCCTGACTGTGATTATCAATGAACATAATTTGTCCCCCAACCTCTGTTTGCCATGAATTATAATTCAATTTCCAGCAGAGAGAGTTTTGTAATGAGTTTAAGTGCAGGGAAACAGCTGGAATGTCGGAACCCAGACGCCGGATGCGGTTTTCCTGTCGGTCGTCCTTCTGCCAGGAACTTTGCCAGTAAAGATTTCCTGCGTTCCGCATACTGAACTTCATTTTACCAATGGCTGTCTGATGGGTAACTTTTTGATATGGGTATGCGATACTTCGCGTGAAAGGATCTGTGTACAGGGGACGTCCCAATCGGATACGTTCTGCCAGCAGATCTTCACTTCCCATCTGGGCACTGAACATTACTCCCGTCCGGTTGTAAAAGTGACTGTAGAATCCTTCTATTCTTAAACGTCCACGGTCATAGCCGAGTAAAGCGGAGGTATGATGTTCTCTGGCTCCAGTGTTATTTAGAAGATAGTTTGCGGTGGAACGGTCTCCGGAATTTGAATATGTCCCCTGTACTCGCCAGGCAAGGTCACGGAGAAAAGGGAAAGTGCCTTCCAACTGTCCGGTCAGCACATAACGGTGACCATTACTTCCATAAAGTATGGAAGTCTTTCCTTTCAAGGCCTTCTTCCGGAAGGGTAAGGGAGCCTGTTCCATGACAATAATTCCTCCCAAAGCTTCTGAACCATATCGTACCGCGTCAGAACCTTTTATCACCCGAATGGAAGCGTTTCCGTTCATATCCACTTCAGGAGCATGATCAACTCCCCATTGTTGGCCTGTCTGGCGGGAACCATTGTTTATGATTAATATCCGGTTGCCATACATTCCTTGGATGACAGGTTTGGCAACTGTCGTCCCCGTACTGATGGAACTTACGCCACTGACCTGTTCAAGCAGAGAGGTGAGAGAAGTTCCCAATGCGCGATTGATTGCGAAGGAAGTAAGGTTGTTGCTTACCGTATTCCGAGTCACTCCGGAGCACTCACCGGTAATAATGACTTCTTCCAGAATTTTTATCTCCGGATAAAGATATACTGTTTGAATATTCACCTTTTTGAATGCCTCACTCAAATATATATATTGAGATTTGTAGCCCAAACTCTGTACAAGAACTGTATCCTTGGAATTTGTCTTCCAAGGGATAATGATTCTTCCTCCGGTTGAACTGGCAAGGGGTTGATTCTCCAATAAGATGTAAGCTCCTTCAATCGGACGTCCGGTTTCCTTATCTACAACCAACAGTGTCCTATGTGTATCTGATTGCTGTCGGTATTTCTGTGCATACATCCTTGTAGGAGATATTGCACACAGCCAGACAATGAATAGACACACATATTGGAAATATGCATGAAATGTCATACTTTACGAAAATTGTAATGAAGTTATAAATTGTTTAAGATAACCAAAGGGCACAGCATCCCTCTTTCACATGTCATCTTATAATGCATGCAACCCATGAGAGGGATTGTAATAGTTGGACAGGAGGAGCGCGGAGAGACAATAGGGGAAAAGTAACAGTAATGTCCTTCTCCTTTTGGATAAGATATTCAACGGGGTTCTCTGTCTGAACGCAATTGTACTCAAAGCTCTCGGCTTCGGTAAATGAAGATAAAGTGAACAGGCAGATAGCACATTTATCGGCAGAATCATGATGGGAAGATTGTTGCTCATCATGAGATATACATAAATCTTCTTTGTGAACATGAAAGGCTTTCACAAAGAAGAAAGGCATCATAGTCAGCAACAATAAGCATGCCACTATGGCTCTGTATTTCCGCTTTTTTCTTGCATTATCCATTAGATTGTAAAGATAGCAGATTGCATAATTGTACGCAATACCTATAAATGATGATTTTACGATCAAGTACGATTAAATATATTGTCCCGATTATTTTGATATGGGAATCAAATAAATCGACACATCGTTACCGGCTGTATGATAACAGGCTATAATAAATCTTCCTATTTTTATTCCTGTTCATATTGGAGGGCCTGTGTAAGATGCCCCCTAAAACCAAAATGATTCTTCTCCCAGAAAATATTCAGTAATGATCTCTTGATAAGTTTTGACCGATGAGCATTATTATTTTAAAATCAAGTACTTCGATTCTCATATAATTGTTTTTAAATTCGTTTAAAATTGAACGGTGTCCAATTGTTACGATAATACTTCAGTTCACGTTGATATTTCGAGGACGCAAAGTACGGCTCATTCCCAAAGCATAAGAGAAAGGATTGATGTCGAAATCGCGTTCAAATGTTCCGGTTACCATATTCTTTCTTTGCGGAAGTGTACCTGGAAAGTTTTGGTTACGCCAATTTCCTTGTACAGATATGCCAGCTTTTATCTTGTCTTCATTCCAATAGAAAGATTTTTTTATATTTATTGGTCGAGAGAGGCTACTACTACCCTCCTGAAGTTAGTAAACGGAATCATTTTTTACTTCCTCTTTTTTTCTTATTGTTGTGCATTAATAAATAAAGCTCTTGCAAGAAAAAAAAGGAATATTTTTGTCTTAGATATCATTGTGAATTTCAATTTAAATATAAACACAATATTGGACCGGATCAATTTGTCACAAATCATTTTATAACGAAGAAGGTATGTGTATGGACATATTAAAAAGAATAGCGTCACTCGTCAATACCAAATCATTAGCACCAATCATTTGAAAAACAATATACAAAAAACGCTTTCCGCCAATCTCCTTTAATTGGGCGGAGTTAAGTTCAAATCTTACATTATCCAAATATATATCCTTTACAGAAGAAAAGAGACCATTCAAGACGTTCTTGCTCCATTTATTCTTTTCCCATTGCAATGAATCATGATCCTTAATTACAAATTCCACATACTGTATCCATCTATCTATAGAATTGGAAAACTTATTTTTCACATCACCATAATTACTATTCTTAAGTTTATTTTTCACAAACTCATGCAAATCCGGTGTTGAGTAGGCTATCAACTCATTCTTCAATTCACTTAAGGGTTTAAAACCGGTGAATATTTTATCAAATTCTGCAAGCAACAAGCCACCATTACCCTTTGCATACATGCTTAAATGTAGTGTAAGCATGTTGCCTGTGTCGCTTTTTTCTTTCAGAGTTGTACTGATTTCCACAGCATACGCACTTTCATCATATGAAAAAATGTGACCATTAAATAGAGATGGATTTTCATATATCCCTCTCATATACTTCTGTTTTATAAAATCTGTATTTACAGTAACCTTTCCTTCATAATATTTATTCTTGTCAAACAGAAGTGATATTCTTTTTTTAGACCTACTATTATTGTACCTAAGATAGAAAGAAAGCTGATTTTGCTCATATTTTATATCTTCAAGAACCGTCTTCTCAAGATCTTCCAGAGTAAAAAGATATTTTTCTCCCCCTACATTTATAGAATAAAAGTCCACTAACCGGCCTAAATTCTCAATTGTAAACATGTTCACTTTATGTAATCTGTAAAAGCTATCAAAATCAAGCTTTGCATAATAATCAGCATTTGCTTTCCACTCAGCTTGTGCACCATTAACCATTTGATAATCGTCAGGTTTGCTCACAAAGCCGGTAAAAGTGAATTCATTCTTAAAAGGTGAACCATTTACCGTGCCTGTAACATATAGCACAAATGAGCCTTTTTGATAATCTTTCCTTTTCACTACAGCCTCAGTTATTTTTATCATTTTCCCGTTTATCTGCAGCGTCTCTTTCTGTGCTTCAACAAGTCCTAACGCAACATTTATATCTCTAGACATATCAAATCTAAAATAAGCTGCAACATCCTCTTTAGCCACAGCGGGAACTGATCCGGATTGTTCACTATGAGATTCTTCCTGTTGCCTGGGATGTCGATTCCGGGATTCAATCGGATCATTCTCACCACAAGCAACTAATAACATTATACAGACAAGAAATAATAGGCACCTTTTTTGTGTTAAAATTTCCTACCTTAAACAAATCACATGTCCTATCACACATAAACATTACTGTCTTTTCAATATATATTGTGCTGCGAGCCGCCCGCTATTGTTGAAGATTTCCGTACTGTCAGACAAGACCACTGCGTCGTCGAGAACTTTATAATATGTTTTGGCACCCGATGAAGGAGTAACCAGTTCAATGATGTTTTCGCCTATCATATTATATACACCGCTCTCTTCAAAAATACCATTCTCCTCACCCAGATACTCACTCCGCAAATCATAAGTTGCATCACTATTAATTTTCAATGTCGTTTTGATGCCACCACAGTCGGCACAAGGTAATATGCCTTCATAGGTGCCATAACAATCTTTGTTTTTGCTATCCACTACTCCGGCAGCACTATTTTCTTGTTGTTTATATTTCTTCCCAGATCCAACACAGCCTGATGTTACTATTATCATGGCTGCTACCAATAAATGCAATTTAATCAATTTCATAATTTAAAATATTTAACATATAATTTGAGGTTAATTATAACTCGCAAGATCATTATATACAAAGACTTATTGTAAATGCATAGCAGTATATAACGAAATTATCTTCGTCTCACTCGCTATGCATTACAATAAAATTAGAAAAAAAAGAAAACTATTTAACCGTCACATTGATAGTTCCCGTTTTCTTATCCTTATCTGTAACTGTAATAGTAGTTTTTCCTGCCTTAACTCCTCTTATGTTGACTTTATTTTCCTTGACTGATACCGTAGCAATATTGACATCTTTCGCAACGGCAGAATATGGCTGTGCACCACCTTTTACTGTTACTATACCATCTTTTCCAACACTCACAGTAATAGATTGTTTATCAAAATCCAGTCCTTTTGGAGTTTTTGGGGTCTCTTTTACAGTTCTTACAGTTACAGCAACTTTTCCTGTAACTCCCTTCCGGTCCGTAATAGTTATCATTGCTGAACCATCTTTTACACCGGTAATTACAATCGCATTTTTATCTGATTTCGCAACTGCGATTTTTGCATCACTTGATTTCGTCGTATATGGTGCAGTACCATTACTAACAGACACAGTAACCGTTTTACCAACTGCAACTTCTACTTTATTAGGACTGATTTTTAAATTGGGCTTATCATCATCCTTATCACATGATACCAATACAAAAGAAGTTAAGCAACAAATCACTAATGCCATCGATTTTAAAAAAGGTTTAGTTTTCATTTTTGATAAATTTAAATTAATAGATAAAATGCTAATGAGTACTCATAAATAAAAAAGTCAGATTTTTCTTACTTTTTCTTTGCCAGCAAAAATAATAAAGCGAAATTGTATTTGAATTATAAAATGATTTTAAAAATCTAACACCTCAATTCATATACATCTAACAATCAACACCTTAGTGTTATGAAACATTATTTTATCTCACATTGAACTAACATCTGTTCGAAAAGCATAAAAAAAACAATATTATTCCAATATCAAACTTAAAAAAATATGTTTCACATTGCTAATTCTGATTATATGGTCAATCTTCATAATAGAGTGATACACTATTATAACACCGACTGTTACAGTATCCCTAACAGTGTTTGAAAAAGACCCTTTTTATGATATTTCACAAATACCATATATTCCCTATAATATTATTCTTAATTAGTGAATGAGCCATTCAAAGTAAAAATTGAATGTATTTTTAGCATATTCTATAAAAATCAAGAAAGGATGGCCAATTCAAAAAGTATTTTATCCAACAAACGGAACATTCTTTTTACAAGTTGAAGGTGGTATCACTCAACTATAATTGTGGATGATCAAAAACGTGTGTTCAAACCATACACAATAAATCTTCTATAGCACAAGATTTCTTGAACAGCAAGAGATAGGTACTCGCAAGTCCACGACAAAACGTTTTCCGAGGGGATACTGACGAACTTAAGGATATTGAAATGAGGTACCATACAAAAGTCGGTTGTTGTCACCAATATTATCTTAAAATAACTCATCTACAAAAGCTATGTGTTGTGACATCGTATTGTTAAAAAAACATTGTCATAAACGTCTGACGTCTCTTGATAGATTTACTTTTAGAGGGTATCATATAGCTATCTTCCATATCGTTTCGAGTCGCTTTCTGTACTCATTTGATATCATTCAGGCCATACTCTTGAACATTCACTCATGCAATAGGGGCACTTAAGTTCTAATAAATAGATTATCTCGCTAGCAGTCTCATCTCTCACCACACAGCTAGATTTATTATAAAGTTAAATTCAATGCTCGTGCAAACGGCTGTTTGTTCTGATTTAATGTACTCTTTGTTTGAAGGCACAAAGATATAATGAGTATCTAATATTCAAATAAACTTTGTTTTAAGACTTTTTATGACACAAACAAATACGAATGATTTGAAAAATAAATTGATTCTCTTTCATAAGATGTTCTTTCCTATAAGTTAATAAAAAAAACACTTTATATAATTTTTTTTCTCTTCATTTTTTCGAAAAGCCCCAGTCTTCCATTTTTTATAGAATATCATTTACATATTCCTATTTTTTCCATCCATGCATTATATACCTCATTTTTAGGTGAAGTTCACCCACTCTCTCCTCTTATTTTAGTCAGATTATGCTGCCGTTCTTTTTTTTTCTTCGTGACCTTTTCAATCATACATACCGCATTGAACGTATGTACTCCAAAGAAAATCCAAAATATTTCCACTTCCCTGTTTCTGGCTTTTTATTCTGGTCTGTAAATAATATTATTTCTACATTTTAAAACTTCCTTTCAATCTGGTAGCACTTTCATGGCTGAGTTCTGACCATCAAATCTTACGAAATGGAGCAATTTAGATAGCTCAGACCTTGTACTTAAAGAAGTGTTTTGTAAAACTTTTTAAATTGATATTATTAGTGTAGCTTGAATCCGCAGCAAGTACCTTAATCCTAACTTTGATCAGTTGTTGTAAATGAATACAGTCTTTCAAATGTATTACTTCGTTAAAAGCCGTAAAGGAGATATGTTCTATAAAGGAGATTTCATCTATCTGTATACTGTTGACTTTGCCTCCGAATTAAACGGATTTGTTTTTTCTTGCCTTAATAATAGTCTGGAGGGACTAAATATTAAGGAAATTTGCTAATTACTGACGAATCACATTAACGATTTAGGATTGGTTAGTGAATGAAGAGGGGCAATCTGAACACCACTAAATAACTGGTAACGAATATTACTAGTTAAATATTTAATCAGTTATGAATATGAAAAGTTGATATAGGACTTCAAGACTACCAAGGCCATTTTATTTTCAGGAGAAAAAAATAACTTTTACCCCCCCCCAAAAAAAAGGAGAGGATGTCAAGCATCTGTTGGGTTATTCCCAAGAAAGTGAACAGAGTATGGAAGCTGCTGATTTATTCGTTACAACTTTGACGATAATTTTTAAGCATATCGAGCGGTGTAAAATCTACCTAAACAAAACACGATTTCTTTTATATCTTTATCGTGTATTTTTATTTTAGATTTTCATCGGTTGGATTTAACCGATTGAAGAATAAACTTTTAGCAGAGTATTTGAGAAATAGAGGTAACGAATTAGCAACCGTGCAAATTTCAGCGATTTGCGGTGCTATGTTGTCAAATAACTCTTTGTAAATACAAATAAAATATTTAGTACAATTTTGAAGACATCATTAATAACCTTATTTATATCCATACACCTTTGGTTTGTTTCCCTATATTTATTGATAATCTTTTATTCACATATTTGGTAAATATTTCAATCTACGTAGATTTTATAACTAATAGAGTATAAACAATACAAGCTATTCCAACAAATAAAGCTACGGCAGAGCATTTGGTAAATATTGTATCTTTATTTTTAATACCATACATAAGCCCAATAATAGCACATAAAGGAATACCGACAGGAATAATCGTCAGAAACCAAATGAGTATTTTATGATACCCATTGCTGTTAATACTTTGTTTTTCAAATTACTCATAGCTACCATTCTCATTGCTTGTTACTCTTCGCATCTCTTTCTTTATTCATCAACCGCCAAATAGCTTTCTGATATTTCAACTTGGCGAACATCTCGTCATCTTGGTTATCTATCTTTAAGGTCATTACCCGAATACTTGGGGCAGTGGGATATCGGCTTCTCACTATATCATCCACTAGAAACCCGCATAGTCCGGTAGCCGGTTCTGTAAACAAGAAACCTTGAAACATAAGATTAATATAGTCTGCATTTTCGCAAAGATACGCCTTGTACCTCTTATATGTATCCAACTTCATATAATCTTCTGCACGGCTGCTGAAATTTGGCTTGGCAATTTCTTCGCATAAGGCAGATTCTAATTTGCTGTAGGTGGCAGTATCTAAATCTCCCCACCAATAATGATCTTCGGGATTGACCGACATATCCACCCATTCAGAAGCCTCCCAGTAGTCTATCGCAAACACAATTGAATCGGCTTTCTCTTTGGATGAGTAATAGATGGAATCTTTCTCCCAACCTTTGAATATACTTTCAATAGAATCTATTTTCTCTTTCCTAATTTTATTATATATGTTTTTTAAATCGTAGCCATGAGGTAACGATATTTGAAAAACACCGTTTTCAATTCTTGCATTCACCTTTGGATTTGTGATTACCGTATCGTCAAGTACAAAAGCTATATGTTTGCCAATTGCCTTTTCTGTTTCTTTTGCCCATTTTTTTAGTTTATGCTTGCTTATTTGCCCCACAATTACGCATGTCCCATTTTCATCAGAATCCATTCGTAACGAAACAAAATCTTTTACTGTTACAATAGACTCTTTAGCAATACTGTCTTTTTGCTGTGATAGGATGTGATACCATCCATTCTCATAGTGGGTTTTATGTATTTGATTACAGGAAGCGAAATAAGCAATTAAAATAAGTATTCCGAATAAATTCTTTTTTTGCATGTTCTTATATAATAAAAAAATAAACTGTTATCTGTTCCTGAATTGTATCCGTCAGATATATTTAAAGCATTATGTTTCAAATTAGCTACTTCTCCAAATATATAAGCAAAAGTAGATTGTTTGCCTTTTTAAGAAGACTGTTCAAATCTGTTTTGATATTGTTTTTCTTGATCACAACTTATAAGATGGATTGTGTATAGTTATTTCATCTCGCCAAGCATATTCCTTGTTTTATCCATATAATTACTGAAATGCGCCTTTACCTGTCAAAAATATATTACCGTAAATAATGTACCGTTTTATCCCAAAAGATTTAAAAACAGTTCTTTATTTACTATTTTTGCAGATTTGATACGTGATTTGAGCCGTGATTTTCGAGCATATACGTTAGCCACCGTATCCTTCATGAATAAGCTAATTACTTGTGGTGAGAATCCTACAAAAATATAGCATAACAGCCTGGTGTCAGAAGTTTTCATGGTCGGAAAATCTTCCTTGAGCTTGTACATGGCATTGTCATGACAAGTGTTTACGATTTTTTC
>NZ_QTMH01000028.1:0-1457 GCF_003603065.1 Bacteroides sp. AF20-13LB | reverse complement strand
GGAAAATCTTCCTTGAGCTTGTACATGGCATTGTCATGACAAGTGTTTACGATTTTTTCCAATTCTTGCAGTATTTCATTGCTTTCTGCAAAATCTGTAATTATCTGCTTTACTTCATTAAATATGACTGACTGTTGCGATGTTGTATTTTCACGTTCATAGTAGGTCTTTCCAAGTTTATCGACAATGTCAAAGCGTGAAGCAGCCAATCCTCTTAAATAACTTTCCGTAGTCTGCTGTTCTTTCACGCGTTCAGTAAGAGCCTTGTACTCGGAATTGGCTTTCTCTGTCAATAACAAATAATGGTTGGTACGATCACGTTGCATGCGTAAACGTTGGCGGACGATATACCAGGCAATTCCAATAATAAAAAAGGTAGCGGCTGCTATAGCTATTTCCCAGACAGTCCGGTTTTTCATTCTGTATTGGGCGAATTTTGTTCGCTCTTTAAAATAGTCCCGCTCGACCATACCGGCGGAGAATTGCATGTTTGAGCGCATTATTGAATCGTTCAAGTAGATATAGCGATGTACATTGTCCGTTGCTTTTTCAAAATTTTTAGCCTGCGCTTCGATATGGTATGCAGTGTATTGTAGTTCTGCCATGTCGCAAATATCAGTAGTGTGCGCCTTTGCAAGCTCCAGATAATACCGTGCACTGTCTATATGATTCTTCAAAAGACTTACATCTGTCAATGTGTGATATCCATATACCGTATCCTGTCGGGCGGAAAGTTCGATTCGCTGTAACAGGTCATTGGATATATGCCGTTTGGATATCACATATAGTGATGCAAGATTAGTAAGGCTGACTTCTATCAGATTACTGTTATTATGTTCATCGGCCAAGTCAAGAGCCGCCGAATACAGCCTTATTGCTTTTTCTATATCTTTTGAGTGAAAAGTAGCGGCTGCCATGTCAAGGGTTGCCTTTGTCTCCTCCTGGATATCACCCGATTGGCGGAAATTATTTCTGGCTTCGTGGAAATAATGATATGCCCGGCTGTAGTTCATTTGTTTATAATATACTTCACCGATCTGTCTGTATAAAAGCCCTTTGTAATAAGATTCATCGGTATCTGTCAGTTTCTCTTCTATTTTGAGAAAAAGACGTAATGCTCCCGGTTTATCACCTGTGCGTAATTTAATTCTTCCCCAATAATATAGAGTTTTACACTGGTGACGTAAATCTTTGGGGTAATGTTTATAATATTGCCAAGCCTGGCGGATCAATGAATCGTCAGTAACTTTCATTTGTTTTTTTTCCAAAGCTTCGGAATAGAGCAATGCATATCTGGCCTGTTCAGCCCGGTTGCCTTCTGGTTTGAGTTTTTGTAGTATTGCTAATGCACTATCCGGGTTGTTCTGCATTAGCTTTTCAGCCTCACTAAGGCGAGGGGTCTGTTCCCTGTTATAACAACCTGTAAAATAGAGAATAGCTGATAGTCCAATTATAAT
>NZ_QTMH01000027.1:0-15298 GCF_003603065.1 Bacteroides sp. AF20-13LB | reverse complement strand
AACCGCTCCTGCGGGCCACCGTGACATGCTCATTCATCCTTGCCAGCGGAACTCTTATCTCATCCCACGTTCCCGGCACGGTACGGAGCACCTCGAACCCCGGTTGACCTTCATAAGCCTTTGGCGTATCGCACAACGAGGTGAGATGGTTTTCCAAAACCACATACATGGCCAACATATGGCAGCGTGTGCTCATTACATGAGGATTTACATACTGTATCTTGAACTCCGAGCGCGGCAGTGCCCTGAACCCTCCCAGGTGATAGTCCGTCGCTCCCGCCAGCATCCTGGTGAAGGGTATCGCAATGTCATGGTCCGCATTCACCAGCGTGTCCCATTTGCATACTTCATAGTTGAGTGTCCCCTCCCGTGTGAATTCATTCGGATACGTCCTTACCAGTCCGGAAGGCTTGCTCGACCCATGGAACTGTATGAAGAGCCTGTGTCTTGCCGCACATTCCAGTATCTCTTCTTGGATGCGTATCATCTCTTGGTCATTACGGTCCATGAAGTCCACCATGAGTCCTTTTACTCCCCATCCCTCATAGAGCGCAAAGGCTTCTTCGAGTTTGTCGTACAACGGTCTCCAGTGTACCCACAGATGTATGCCAACCCCCTTGCTCCTTGCATATTCCACAATTCTCGGCATGTTCAGGCACGGTATCGGTTTTGTAACGTCCGCATTGGGTCCCGCCCATCCGAAATTGAAGTTGTCATCATAGTACCAAGGAGTCTCCGCATATCCGTAGATTCCATGTGCATCCAAGCCATTGCGTGCTGCAAAATCGATGTAGTACTTGTTTGTATCGAAGTTGTTCCCCGGAGAGAAGGTGCTGTCCGGCACGACATTCCCGTTCCACCATGTGAACGTGGTCCTGCAAGGCTTAATCCATGAAGTGTCTTCAATCCTGCAGGGCTCGTTCAGGCTTGTTAGTATATTCGTCTCCAGCAATCCTCCCACCCGGTCTGCAACGGAGATTACGCGCCACGGTGTGCGGTGCGGGAAACTGTCTGTCTCGACCTTTATCTTCTCCTGCCCGAGTTTTGGCGAGAGCTTTCCCACCAGTCCACCCTTCTCCTTCACCAGGTACATTCCCGCATAGTCCCTTATGGCCGCTTCGGTTATGGCCACTGCCACCCCGTTGTCGAACTCGAATGTGGCGGGCATCTCTATCAGCCTTTTCCTTGCCACCTTGTCATATCTTACATGGCTGTATACCCCTTCGTGTGTATTCACATACCCGGGCAGGTACATGAGCAACGCCATCGGGTTTCCTTGCAAGTTGAACTGTGTCCTTTCATCATACATCACGTATGAATCCCATGCTTTCTGTTCCGGAAATTCATATCTGAATGCTATCCCGTCATCGAATGCCCTTACAACCAGGTTTATCAGACGGCCGGAATCTGACCGTTCCTGCATGGGAACGGTCATTTCATTGCAACGGCTACGTACACTACTTGTCTTGCCGACAATGAGCTTGTATGTCTCATCAATCTTTTTACGCTGCACCTTTCCTGCTTTAAGATTCCTTCCGAACTCTCCGCTATCAAAGCTGAAACCAAGCAAAGAATTTGTTATAAGAGGCTGCTTCCTATAGTCGATGTCATATGAAACACTCTCCGACGTCACTTTCAGAGAAAATCTAAGTTTTCCGTCAGGAGACGATACAGACATTCTCTGCTGTGCAGAAACAGCCATAAAGCAAAATAGTGCAACACACAAAACAAAAAGTTTCTTCTTCTCTGTCATCTTAATCTGTCTTTGATTGTACATCCTATCCTAATTGACCTCAATCCACAATCTTGCCCGAAACATTATAGCGTTTCACATCAATGTTGCCATAAACCACATTCAACACAGGCTTTCCTGCTTTCCATTCAATGGTTCCAAAACCGGTATCAGTACTGATGAAACTTTTGAAATCACCAATCTTAGAATTGATGTACATGGTTTTGTCAACAGCATCATACCGTACTCCTGTAAGCCCCTGCAACATTCCATAGCTTGCCATGGCACGTGCATACCAGTGGCCGCACTCTATCTCATTGAATGGGTTTCTTACTCTTCCATCATATCTCTCACGGCATTCACGGACAATATCCAAGCCCTTTTCCACCTCACCTTTCATCATCAAATGACTGGCAACCTGATATTCGATACCGGTCCAGACTTCATTGCTGTATACAAAAGGCAGTGACAGCATACCACCCTTCGGCCATGTGCAAAGCAATAATCCGCCATCCTTACCACAAGCATACACCGGTCTTTGAGGATTGAAATGGTCTATCAAGTCATGTTTCAGATTGTATTTGTGTACGGCCACCAGATGGCTCCTGACCTTTTCATTGTCCAGCACTTCATCCAGTCCGCATACGGAAGCCATCCACATCCCTAAAATTCCATCGGACAGACAACCGGTACCGTATTGGTATTTTGGCCCTTCTTCCTTCAGCAATTTCAGGGCCTCTTCGGAATAACTTCCCCCGAAAGACATTACATCAACCGGATTGGGAGCCTGAAGCCCTTCCCACTGAATTTTCTGTATGAAATATTCTCCATCGAAGAGTGCAGTTTCCATGTATTTCTTGCCTTTTGACAGCAGGGCCGTATATTCCTTAACGGGCTGCTTCAGCTCCTTGCCCATCTCTATAAACGCAGTCAAAGCTCCCAAATAGAAACTTGTACACATGCCGTCCGGTCCCCAGAACTCGATGTCATAAGTATTGTGGTGCGGCTCTTCAAGATAGCCCTTATGCAAGGGGTCCCATGTACGGATGCAATAGTCAAGACTCTTTTTCACTGCCGGGAAAAGGTCTTTCATCCACTGTGTATCCCCGCTGATACGCCATTCACGGTAAACTTTCATAATCCCGCCCAACTGTCCGTCGGCAGCAGCATGGAAGTTGTGAGGCGGTGCCGAAATAGGCAAGTTGACTCTAAAATTCTGGTGTCCTTCCGTATTCTGGCTTACCCTGAATTCCGTTTCACGCAAGGTTCTTTCCAAAGACGGGAACAAATGGGGCAAAGCCTGTGCATAGTTCCACACATGCGTACAACTTCCGTGACAAGAGCCAAAAGAATCCTGACATCCTTCCCAAGCCCAAAATCTTCCATCCCATTGACGTAATACCGTAGGAGATTTCAATATAGTTAAATTAGCAGCAACAGCCTCCAGTACTTCTGCCGGCAAAGAGGAACTATAGAATGCATCGCTGAACAGCCGGCTGTTCTTTTCCAGCATCGCCTGGTTTGCATCCCAATAGCCGATAACCTCATTCAAACTCTTGAAGCGCTCCGAGTACCAAGGTCTGTAGGTAGCTTCGACATCTCCTTCATCTGCCAGGAATTGTTTTTCTTCTTCAGAAGAATCCACAACCTGCCAGTCTCCCCAACTGTTACTTTCAAAATCGGCAAGTAAGGTGGATGTAGAAGACAAGTTGTAAATATCTTCATTCCTATTGTCTGTCAACACAAACTGGTCAGCCAGAATATGTCCCCACGGGTAAACATCCAAATCAATGACTTTCACAAAAGCCTTCTTTCCTTGATAAGGTTTCAAATCCCATACGGTTTCACTCAGAGTCTCCGTCTGATTTCCGACCGCCGTCTCTACAATCTTTCCGTCTACTACAAGATTTACAGAAGTACGGTCAGCCTGACTGCCTCCACCTACCAGAAACTTCAGATATCTTTTCCCAATATTGAACTCAGGAGACTGAATAATACCCGTCAGTCCATCTCCACCCCTATCGAACGAGTTCAGCAACTGCTTGCCGACAAAGCCGCTCACAGGTTGCTGACCGGAAGCCGTTCCCTTGCAGGGCATTCCCGTAAATGCCTGTCCTACCTTTCTGGCACCACCGATAGAAAGGTTTGAATCGGGCAGATACCAGCAGAAGTTTACCCTGACTGTTTTCGTCTCTCCCGGCTGCAACGCTAACGGAACATAAACAGACGCTCCCGGAGCAGCACCTTTAACCGGTTGCTTATCAGCGATCCGCCCATAGCGAATATTATCCCAAACCACAGTCTGCGGATCGAACCAGGCACCACGGAACCAACAATGGTCTACGACAGCAGCATCATTGTCCACATAAATGGCCAGTCCGCTGTTGTTCTGATCGGATTCTAAAACAAACCCGTTCTTTACTCCTTGAATAGTACCCTGACCATCAATGAAATTTTTGGTATTATAAGAAAATACCGTCTCGATAGCCTTACCGGAAGTATTTGTAAATTGATATTCCAGTACTCCAACCGGCAAACTGGAATTGTCCGCATCCGTCGGAATGAAAGGACTCCAACCCGTAATCTTTGCAGCCAAAGGCATATCCTTGTCTTTCAAATCTACAGTTGCAAAAGGGAAACGTGCCTGGAATACCGCCTCTTCAAAGCGTGGAAGACCGTACGTCTTGTCTCCCCTACCTAAACCACTCTGTGCAGGACCAAATAACTTCCAAGTCGGAACCTGCCCTTCCAATACCTTTGCTCCGTTCTCAACCCCCTTTACATAAATCGCAGCAAAGGTATACGGCTCATTCATCACATCAGGATGGTGTCTGAGAGACACATGCGAAATGGCACCGGTTCCCTCCAAACAGAACATTCCGGCGCCGATTCCCCCTATAGGAAATGCAATCTTATCCAGATATTCCTTTTGATACTTACCGTTAAACTCCCGCCCTTCACTGTTCTGGGACATTGCTTTACCCGGAAACAGTATAGCCACATTAAATAGGGCCAATAAAGTTAAAGTTGATCTTACCATAGTTGAATTATTAATGTTAACGAATCATTATTCTATTTTTCCAAATTTATCAAGGATGCGGTTGTACGCTTCAGCCGCTGCTCCATTTCCCCAATCATAGATTGTAAACTCACCCATACCTTCACCTACCGGATTTGTACGGCCGCCATGCCCGTAATTTTCCATCATGAATCCATAATCCTCTGAAGCAAAGAACGGATGGACTTTTTCCCATTGCTGTTTGGTTTGAGGATTTTCAGTACAATACATCATTACAAAAGATGCCTTAAGTGCAGCATATCCCCGTTCTATATACTCTGGCTTATCAAAAAGTTTTCCATATTGAATGATGAGTTCGGAAAAAAGACTTTCGCGTGAATCATTCCATTCACCATCGGCATTCAACACACCAAAACCACCCAATACATTTACATACATGTATGGCGGCTGCCACGATGCTTGGGTCATCAGCAATTCATCAAGTGTACGCTGTCCATAATCAAGATATTCTTTATTTGAGGTAAGACGATAGCACTCCAGTAAGGCTTCAGCTGTCCAGAACATTGAAAAATTATTCTGTTTATGCATATTGTTCCGCAAAACTTTTTTACCTACCAAGTTATCCGAACCGTAACGAGAACAAGACCAATAGGTTTCAAAGTCTTCCCACTTCCCAACCGGGATAATTTCATGGATAACTGCATTCATGGCTTTAAATGCTGCCCGTTTATACTCTTCCTTATGTGTAAGCTCATACAGTTTAAGTAAAAAAGTAACTGATAAAGATGTTTCAGGAGAAGCATTCAAATGGTTCATCGGCTGCATTGTCTTTAAGTCAAGCCAGCCAGGGAAAAAACCATTTTCATACTGTATTCCAAGTAAAGCCATCGCATAATCTTCTGCATAAGCCAAAAGACGGGCATCTTTTTCTAATTCATCATACCACCGAAGCATCAACAATGCTGTCCAACTCATATCAAGAATATGATACGGAGATTCTTTCGGATTCCAGGTATAAGGATTTCTGTTGGAATTTCCCCAATAATAGGTATTCCACCCCTTGCTCCGATTATACTTTTTACCATCAATCTCTACTTCATGCATTTCCGTACCGATAAGTCCATAGAAAAAACCATTCCTCTGCGGAAATGACAGAGCCAGTTCTTTTGTCAAATTTGCTTTTGCAAGAAGCTCCCTATTACCGGTTCTTCTTGCATATCGATATAATCCACTTGCAGAACGCAATGAACTGAACCATGCCTGATTCCAGATAGAACGAAATTCACGTTCATTAATCTCTCCCGGATAATTAGGACTTTGAGTAACATTCACAATAAATACGGGAGCACCCACTTTTTTCCCATCTAACTCAAATTGCTGCCACACATTTTCTGACCATGAATTAAAAGCCCAATTATAAGTATGTTTCACATACGTTTCTAGGTTCTCCTTCACCGGATTACCTTTCTCATATGCAGCATGCCCCCATCGACTCCACATAAATTCTAACGGCTTCTTAAAAGGATTCCGCAATACTTCCTTGCTATCAGAATACATCAAATAAAAGCCTATTTCAATATCTCCTTTTGGGTAAGTAGTTTCTTGATCACGCTCAAACAGAACGTGTTCGGATACATGGTTATTACACATTCCGAGAATAAGTGTATTAGAGGATGCGTCCATATCCATATACCATCGTACAGGAGTCCCCTTCTGCATAATATCCAAATCGGGGATAAGAATAAGAGTTTGATGATCGTCTGCTACGATAAGGGCAGGAGAACGGAATACATGTTGATCGATGACATTTCTATCAGTAGGAGTAAGATGTGGCGCCCAATGGAATGAAGGTAAAAAATCCGGCTTTACCGCTATACGCCAATCACCTTGTTGAACAGAGTTTTTAAGCGAAAAAGAAAGGTTTATGTACAAAGTGTTGTTATCTATCACTTTCACATGGCTTTTTCCTCTCTCAATTCCTAATAAATCATACTGTATAATATCAATAGCTTTACTAAAATTCTTCGGAAAAACACCCTTATTCAACTCAATTCTCTCTTGTGCATCCCAATGCTCTTGAGCAAAGATGCCTATGTTGGACATTATCATCCAAACAAAAGTTATAATTAATGTGCGTGTGTTCATGATATTATATTTATCAATATAATTAAAACTCTCCCATATCAGCCAATTCAGCCTTCATTAAAAAAACATTATAAGGCATCCACATTGACATCGTAAAATATAAATTATCACCAGTTACCGACAACGGATGAATGTAAGAACCATACAATTGGGCATACTCTCTACCATTAGCAAGCTCATAGGGTTCACTCCATGGGCCAGTTATGTCTTCTGCCGTACGCATAGTTATATTATATCTATCTGCATTGAAATAAGCAATTATCCATTTCTTATGTGTCTCGTTATATATAAAAGAAAGTTCACCAACCTTATCTTCTATTAATACAGTTGCCTCATTTTCATTGCCTTTTATCCATTGATTAGTAAAAGAATTCCAATATTCATAAGCTGTCTTATTCTCAATATCTGTTTCATGAAATCGTGCTAATTTAGCATTGCTATCCCTCCCCGTTTGAGTACCTATCATATAAACATATCCATCTTTCTTAAAGTACCCTACCTGGCCAAAAAAACTATAAGATGAGAAGGTTATATCTTTACATTTAGCCCATGTCAAACCATTATCAACCGACTTATATATTCCCGAATAATTTGTAATCCATCCCGTCCAATTTCTCATATTAAAATAATGTACATAATCTATTCCATTAGCACGAATAGCAGCTGTTGGGATAGAAGTCCAATCACCATTACCTGACGAATCTTTTCCCCCATATACTATCTCGCGGGCATACCCTTTATCATCAGTAGCCATATTGCTGAATGACAATCCATCTTCTAAATCATTATCCTCCGAGAAAGCCAGCACATTACTACGCCAACTCCCTCCGTTAGGTCCAGGATTAGCTGGATTAGGCTTAAAGTCATACCCAAAAGTATCACCAAAGAAAATTCCATATTTTCCGGGCTGCATCTCCCAAATAATGCCAAGATCTGTTCCTCCTACATTCCATTTTGTCGCAGTATTATTAGGACTTGGAAAGTTTTCTCCATTTATTATACTCCCTGTAACACGAGCTATACGAGTAACATTACGAATAAAAAAACCCCAACGGTTATCCACATTCAAAGAGAGCTCTTTTGACATATTACCATCTTTGTAAAAGGCAGCTAATACTAGCCGAAATTTCTGTGGATCTGTTTTTTGGATGGTATAATTGAAAATATAATCAGACGTAAGTTCGCTTTGACTTATCTTAGCTGAATAGCTGTCACCTACACTCTTTCTAACCAGCAAATAATCTATGGCATCAATATCCTTAAAATTCAATGTTGTTGATACAATTTTTGTATCCTTATTTGGAATCAAATGAGTATCCAAAGGTATAATTTCATCAATAGGAATATAAGTTTCAGTTTCTTGTTCAGAAGTACAAGAAACAAATAAAAATATAAACGAAGAGAATGCTATAAATAATATGTTTTTCATGTCTATTGATTCATTTTTCAATTTATCGTAACCAGATAACCCATTCGCCTTATATCAAATATTAAAATAGAGAGTGAGCTGACTCAGAAAAATACCAGTAAAAGCCCACTCTCTATCATTAACTACAAAAATCCTTCTCGAAACTATTCGACATTAACTATTACACCCTCAGAAGTAACAGTAGATGTACGCCCTGTTTCTTGATTTTCCTCAGTAAAAGTACCTACCAATTTAACGATATAGCGATACTTCTTAGCAGGATCAATAGTGAAAGTATGAGAGGTTTCCTCATTTACCAAGGTTATTCTATCTCTATAAATATTATTTTCCACTATTTGAATCTGTACTGAAATAGGACGTCTGAAGTCTTCTGGAATTACTGAAGGAATACTCCAAGTCAATGTCACTGTAGTAGCATTATCTTGAATATACTGCACATTCTCAGGCGTAGGCATGAAATAATTCAAGCCCTTGTCATCAAGCACATCTCTGTCATAGCAGCTGGACAGTGATAACACTACCAACAACATTGTAAAAATGGTTACTATCTTTTTCATAATTTTCTTCTTAATAGTTAAACATTAATATCCCGGATTCTGCGTATAGTTACCCTTTGAATAATTCATTTGTGGTTGGGAAATCGGAAAGTACTCATCACGACCGGCAGTAAAACGAGCATCATTGAACCAATCGAAGCGAGTTCTTTCAATAGCAAAATATTCGTTCATTGTCTTTTCCAACAATCCCCAACGCTGCAAATCAAAGAAACGATGACCTTCGCAAGCAAATTCAAGACGATTTTCCCACATTAAGGCTTTCCATGCAAAGTCCTTAGTCCAATTACAGTTAATACCCGGCTGATAAGTAGCAATATGATAATTCATTGTATATGAACCGTCAGCTTGAGTCAAACGAACCAAACTATTGGCAGCACGAGTACGAATCTGGTTAATATATGGCAGGGCTTCCATTTCTCTATCCAATTGAATCAAAATCTCAGCTTTCCACAGCAACACGTCATCGTAACGAATCATCTTCTTATTCATAGAATTAAATTGCCATCCATCATAAGCAATACAACCACAATCAGGATGTGGCATATCTTTGATGGGTTTCAAGAAACTATAAGTAATCGGATCACGAGTAGCAGTTGAATGGAATAATAAATCAGGATCATACTTCCAAGGCTGTCCAGGAGCTACGATAGTATGGCTAAATCGGGGATCCCATGTATACTTATCAAAGTAAGGCTTAGCGCCAGAATTAACGATATCCAAATTATAAGAACCATCTGAATTTTTAATATATTGACCATAATCATCCTCATTATAATCCTCGAAACGGGGTAAACCGTTTTCATCTGTCTTAAACGCATTAGTCAACGTATAGCTAGCATGGTTAAAGTCACAACACTTAAATACAAAATTACCAGGTTGTGTTTCGGGCCACATCCATGGATGATTCAAACCTTCAGCGCGATTAAATCGACCTGCTGTATGAAAATTATTATCAAGAGCAAATTGTAATTCCCAAATGGATTCTTTAGTAGCATTATCATACTCTACCAAAAAGTTATTACCAAAATCAGATTCCAAACCTACACGACCACCTTCTTGATCAATAATTTTATCAATATAAGGCAAAGCTTCTGCAAGTAATTCCTTATTGATATTTATCACCTGATGACGGTCATCCTGTTCGTAAGCCATATTTAATATTGTCCTAGCAACCATAGCAGTAGCAGCATTACGGCTTACACGGCCTTTATCCATCTGATCCAAAGGCAATAATTCTTCAGCTTTCTTAAAATCATCAAGAATACGTTGCCATAAGTAGAGATCATTCCCTTTATCCAATTCACGGTTAGGCACTGCTTCAAAAGCATCTGACATACCTACTACATTCTCATCAATATAGGGTACATATTTCCAAAGTTTTTTCAAACGATACAACGTAAATGAACGAATAAAGAGCATCTCACCCATAAAACTATTCTTATTAGGCAACTCTTCTTCCGTAAAATTTGCCATTCTTTGAATTGCTGTATTACATCTTTGGATAACTTGATAAGAATTATACCAAGTACCATCCAATGCACCGGTATTAGGATTTACATAAGTAAAAAGCGATATGTTACCAAAAGAACCTACAGCATCAGCAACACCACCACCACCTTTGTAGCAGTCATCCGAACGCATAGAACCACTCCACCAATACATATAAGGAGAGGAATCCAATGACCCCATCTCACACATACGGGCATAGGCTGCTGTGACAAAACCTTCTATATCGCTAGGTTTGTTAAGTATATTTTGGTCCAGAACTTGTTTAGGATTGATATCCAAATATGAATCACAACTGCTGACTCCTAATATAGAGCATAGAGCAATTGATAAAGTTATATATTTGCTTTTCATAATAATTTATTAATTAAGTTTAAAAAGAAACATTGATACCGAAATTGAAAGTAAATGGTGTCAGATAATGATAAGAAGGTCTTTCTGGATCGAAACTTGTATATTTGTCATCTCCCCAAAACTTCTTCAAAGTAAATACATTATATGCAGCAGCATACAAACGCAGATTACTCATATGCATTTTTTTGATAAGCTTAGTCGGAAATGTATAACCCAATTCAATATTTCTCAACTTAATGTATGAACCATCTTCTATGAACCAAGAAGAGAATCTTTGTTCTTGATTGGCAGTATTATTCGAGATAGCCGGAATATCAGAATTCGGATTGTCAGGTGACCAACCGCCCAACATACGAGTTGCATGATTTTTCCATGCAGGATTGGTGAAAAGCCAAATATCACTCTCTTTCTTCCAGTCGCTATTTACATCATTACCGAACATACCCTCAAAAAACAAGTTCAAATCAAAACCCTTATAAGCGAAATCAAAATTAAGACCTCCAAAGAAATCCGGGTCATAGCAACCTATCCAAGTTCTATCATATGTTTCATTGATTACACCATCACCATCTAAGTCCTTGTAGCGAATACGTCCAACTGCTTTACCTGGCTGGTCTGCATGAGCATCAACTTCCTCTTGAGTTTTGAAAATACCATCAGCTACCAAACCATAAGCAGAATTTGGAGAACGTCCTAAAATCAAATCGTGTACACCATCACCAGCATACTTATTGATTACATTGGAAGGAAGGTCAGTCAATTCAGTTTTGTATGTACCAATATTGGCACTAACAGCCCACTGGAATTCACTGGAGGGGTCACTCTTGAAAGATACTGTAAATTCTACACCTTGGTTATTCATACTAGCACCATTAACCCAAGGTTCACCACCTTCACCCATTGCTGCGATATATGGAGTCTGGACCAAGATATCATTTGTTTTCTTATAGTAATAGTCAAAAGAACCAGTCAAACGTTGATTGAAAAATCCAAAGTCAACGCCGAAGTCTGTTTGTTTGGTTGTTTCCCATTTCAAATCAGGGTTACCAATCCAAGTTCTTCTATAGCCAGACTGCAAAGCGCCGGTTGCTTGTCCCTTAATAGGATATGCAGTATCAAAATAATTAGTAGTAAATGGAGTAGTTGTGTAACCACGAGGTAATCCTTGTACACTACCATTCGTACCCCAACTGAAACGAATTTTCAGATCAGACAACCAGTCCGCATCTTCCATAAAAGCTTCATCCTTAATTCTCCAACCAGCAGAAAATGCAGGAAATACACCATAACGATTATTGACACCAAACAAAGAAGAACCATCACGACGTACAGTTGCAGACAACAAATATTTACCAGCATATGAATAATTGGCCTTAGCAAAAAGAGAGAAATAAGTATATTCATCAGCAGAACTACTTACATCAATTTCATCACCGGTAGCAACACTAAGACCGGCAAAATCACGATCTTCCAAATAAAGTCCTTCTCTACTTGCATAAAAACCTTCTTGTACATAACGGGTAAACTCACTACCAAATACAGCATCAATATGGTGTTTTCCAAAACTTTTATTATAGGACAAAGTATTAGTCCATACATAATTTAACGGATGGGACTGGTTATTTCTTACATAATTTTTATCATTGCCTCTAAAACCAGTCTCTACATAAGCCCCATCTACTGTTCTACTATAAGAGTTACCATAATTTATACCAAACTGAGTTCTAGCAGATATACCATTCCAAATATTCAGGTCTGCAAAAACATTACCAATAATTTTCACATAATTATTGATATTATCTTTACCCATAGTCATTTTACGTACCGGATTATCAAAATCATCAAGTCCTGCAGGTCCTGCCCAGTTACCATTTACATCATAAACAGGAACCATAGGTGGCATAATCATAGCCAAAAAGGTTTCCCATTGACTTTTATACTGCAAATAAGAAATAGCTAAATTTTCTCCTACTTTCAAACGATCTTTAATCAAACTATATTCCGTGTTAGCACGTACAGAATATTGTTTGAAAAAAGAATGAATTTGTGTACCTTGGTTGTTAGTATACCCTAATGAAAACAAACTTTTAGCTTTATCCGAACCATTAGAAATAGTCAACTGATGATTTGTAGAAACTGCTGTACGGAAAATCTCATCCATCCAATTTGTATCAGTTGCTTTTACCAATTGATTATTATCCAAATATTCTTTCATTTTCATATTATCCAATACCAGCATTCCATTATCACCTCTATGATACTCATACTCAAAGCCATTTGGTAATAATAGGCCTGAACCATAAGCCCACTCATCATAAGCAGCAGCGCGGAAGGCAGCAGTACCCCATTCTGTGGCGTTCATCATTTCCGGTCTATTTATTATAGAACTTACAGAAACACTACCATTATAGTCAATGGTAGTCTTACCAGCTTTACCTTTTTTAGTTTGGACTAAAATCACACCACCAGAAGCACGTGCACCATAAATTGAGGCAGAAGCAGCATCTTTCAATACCTGAATAGATTCAATATCTCCTGAATTTATGTCACGTAGATTCAGACCTTCAGCTGGCATACCATCCAATACAATTAATGGAGTAACAGCTCCAGACAAAGAAGAAAGACCACGAATTTGAATGCCTATATCTTCTGCAGGATTACCGCCATTGTTGCTAATTTTCACACCGGCCATCTTACCCTGCATAGCTTTCATAACGTTAGCGGAAGTCTTCTTGATGTCTTTTGAATCCGCCAATGCAACCGATCCGGTTAAGTCAGCTTTTTTCTGAGTCATATAACCAGTGTATACAACGACTTCAGACAACATCGTAGCATCACTTTTCATAATAACATCCAAAGATTTCAAGCCTTTAACAGAATATTCTTCTGTTTTTTGACCAATATAAGAAAAGACTAACACAGCATTATCAGAAGGTATTCTTATCGAATATTTTCCCTCCACATCAGTAGTTGTACCTATAGTAGTTCCTTTAACGACAACATTTACCCCAATAAGAGGTTCATTAGTCCCTTCTTCCAGAACTGTTCCTTGTATTACTCTCGCTTGTTGAATCTCATTAGAAGTATCTACGCCATGCTCAGATACTTGAATAGATCCATTTGTCCCCGATGCAGCGGTTGCAAGGGGCAAATTATCCCCTGCATACACTGCAAATGATAGCATTGATGCCAATGCTATGAAACCATTCCTTTTAAAAGAAATCCTCATAATACTTTGATTTAATAGTTAATAAAAAAACAACGTAATTTTAAATATCGGGTATACCCAATTTTACCATCTTGGAATTTCCAAATCGTCCTTGCTCGGCAAAGCCGGGAATTTGGCATGCGGCTCGGCCTGGTACCAGAAAGTGGTCGACGAGATATCCGACTTCTGGTTGTTGTAGCGTCCGTCATGACGCCATCCCAAATCCTGTATCGTGACCTTCAGGTCCTTGTCGAAGCGTACCGGGTCAAGGATATGCCAGCGGTACAGCCCGAAAGCGGTCACCGCACGGTACAGCCCGTCGGGACGGATTACCTGGTGCATGCCGGCATAGGGGGTGGTGAACTCCTGGTACTGGCGCGTCTTCTGGTTCTCGAAATTGTACGAGCCGCAGAAGTAGTCCTCAGTCCCGGTCCCGCAGATAGTCGGGTATTCCTTGTCACCGTCCATGTAGAACTTGATTTCCCCTTCACCCCACCAGCAGTTGTCGTTTACACGCCATGCCAGGTAGGTACCCACGTACTGTCCCTTGCCCTTCACACCGTCAATCAGCGTGTGCAGCGACCCCTGGGTCGGGTTGGAGCGGCGGAACTGCGCGTGGAAGTAGGCCTCGTCCTCAGGAACTTCTGTCAAGGTGTAGTTGATTTGGTAGTACAGGCGCATCTCCTCGGCGGTGTTGATGTTCTCCAGCGTGATACGGGCTTTCTTGCGGAAAGGCATCTTCCAGTAGCAGTTGAAGGCGCTGCCCGGATTCACGCAGACGGCCAGTGAGGAGAGCTGTGCATATTCATTGTATGCGCTGCAGAAGAAGTCACCCACCGGACATTCGACGGAAGGCTCCTTCTCGTCGTCCCAGTACATTCTCAGGATGGAGAAGCGCCAGTTCCCGGTCGGTGTCATCCAGATCTGCTGGATGGCTCCCGGACCCTCGATTTCCGCAATCGTGATTGTCTCTCCCGGTTTCACGATGATGAAGGGGTTTACCTTCCAACCCTTGCCCAGGTCCTTGGCCGCATGGTGGGCGTTGGCCACATTGCGCTGATCCTTGTCCCTGACCGGATCGGCCATGCCGCCCTTGCCCTTCTCGCCTGTAAAGTTCTCAGGGCTGATGGAACGTGTCTTGGCATCGGACAGTCTTGACAGGTTACCCATGTTCATGTCCAGACCGTTGAACGGGTAGTTGCTTTGGGCGTAAACACCCACGGTGACCATGCATAAGGCCGCCAAAATTAATGATTTGATTCTCATGTTTTAAATAGATTAATGGTTTGTATACTTAGTTAATGGTTTCAGCAAGTTTTGCCAGTTCAAGATATTTCTTGTATAGTTT
>NZ_QTMH01000026.1:0-15627 GCF_003603065.1 Bacteroides sp. AF20-13LB | reverse complement strand
TATGCCCATCTGCAAGCTTCGGGGTTTATCAACGACCATCTGACGGATTGCATTTGCCGGAAAGGGTAAGATAAGGCATCCCCTCTTCATCAAACCGGACCGGAATCCAAAGATATTCCGAATACATCAGGCTCTTGGGCCGCCAAATATCGGCCATGAAAAGGTAGCGGTTACCGGGAAGCTGCAATACGTAAGTGCTTTGACCGCCGAAAGTCTTATCACTTCCCTCACCCCGACAAGGGTTGGGATGCTGTGTCCACGGTCCCCAGATGGAAGGAGCCGAGAACAGACGCGCCGCATTGGGTGCCCAACCGGTACATCCGGAGGTTATCATCCAGTAAGTGCCGTCTTTCTTGAAGATGGCCGGTGCCTCATTGTGTCCCCCCGGAAAGAGACGGACATATTTTCCGGAATGTCCTTGATAGTCATCTGTCAGTTCGGCTATTTGCAAGGTCAGATTCTCTTCCGAAGAGTAGATATGATAAGCTATCCCATCATCGTCAACATACAATGTCATGTCACGGGACATCTGTCCGCCCTCCAAGTCACGCTTCACGAACAACCCCTTATTTACAGCCTCTCTCCACTCGGGTGTCCACCATTCTTCAAACTGTTCCATATTCCACTGCATGTCCCGTTCTTCCTCCGTCATATTCAGCGGAAATATTCCAGGGCAGACACGACTCGAAGAAACAAAACAATAAGGTCCCGTCGGAGAATCACTGACAGCCACTCCCGCACGGGCAGCCTCATAGCCTTTACCCTTCAGCTCCAAATGAAACCACATGACAAATTTCTTCGTCCTTTTGTTGTAAATCACCTTGGGACGTTCCATAATACAGCCTTTCTCTATTTCATTGCCCGCTTCTTCCGATACAGACAAGGCCACCCCCTCGTATCTCCAGTTACATAAATCGGTAGAAGAGTAGCAAGTTACTCCCACTTCCGTAGAGAATCCCTTTGCCGGACGGTGTTCACCGAACCAATAATATTTACTGTCAAATAACAGTATACCACCACCGTGTGCATTAATATACTCCCCGTTTACATCGTTCCACACTCCGGCCGGAACCATTTCGTCCTTTCCCTTTAAGGTGGAATCATTTTGTGCCTGCAGACCGGTGATTGACGCTACGATAACCAACCATGCCCCTAAAAACTTGAAATTAAAATTAGTCATACTCTGTCTTGTTTCTATTTATAAAGAAGGGAGCAGGACGCCTTCTCACCAGAAAGTGTATCCTACCCCCTAAATCAAATACCTATTGAAAAATGCCTTTATTTCTCAGCCGGCTGGTCAGCTACCACCGGCCAATAAGGATTCTGGTAAAGAATGGAAGTCGATACATCCGCTCCCGAAGTGGCTGTCAACTGGAACTGCTTGATCATGATAGGATTCAAATAGTGTGCCATCTTCCAAGTACAGCCGTTATAGGCAGACTGGTTGCTGCTTCTCTCGAACGGACGGAGATACTCACTCTTGTCTTTCGATGAGACATTAGCTTTGTCTGTCCCGTCAGCAACCAAAATGGATTTTCCATTATCATCCAAATACCAGTCCTCCATCGGAGTATTCCACAAATGCATACCTTCCAGATGGCTGGGAGCAGTCATCAGTTGGTCCATAGAACGCCAACGGCACAAGTCCATGTAGCGAAGACCTTCAGCCAGGAACTCGCAACGACGTTCACGACGGATATTATACAGAGTCTTGTCAGAGATGACACTTCCACCCGTATAGGCTCCCCAATCATTTTCAGCCTCCTTGCTCATGTCCGTTGCAGCGATAGTCTTGTCAAAATCAGTACTGATGCCGGCACGTTGACGAAGTACAGTCCAATATTCACGAGCCGTAGCATCCAGCGTTCCATTGAGCAGATAACTTGCTTCCATATAATTCAGCAGAGCCTCAGCTGCACGGAAACATACAGCTGCCGTATAACCACCGCCATTGGCATAATACTTACGGTTGAATGAACCACCCTTGCGCAATGCATAGCCGGTAGCATAGCCACGCTCACCGTCACCACTCGTAATGGCCGGATAGGGCTCTTCCATCACAACCTCCGTACCTTCATTATTATCAACTTCAAAAAGGATGTTCTTCTGTCCCGGTTCTTTCAGGAAGATACTGAGACGCGGGTCACGGTTTACACGTACATCAGCAACCGTCTTGTCGCCCATATAATAGCCGTCACCATCCGCATAAGAACCGTGAGCATAAACCGGAGTACCATCCTTCATCAGGAAATTCTGTACGAATCCACGGGTCAGACCGATACGGTAATTACCACGTCCGGCAGCGGCATTGATGTTATGAGTAGAGAGTCCGCGGGCATACTGGCGCCACAACAGTACTTCCTTCACATCCGAAAGGTCTTCTTGTGCAAACATATCAAAGTAAGGATTTGACGGGTCATCAGCTGATTGTTGCAACACACCGGTATTCTCCGTCAAATTCCCTTTGTATTTATCTGCTACAAGTTTGGAAGCTTCTACGGCCTGTTCCAAGAAGTACTTCACTTCATTATCAAGGTTTCCGCTCGGATACTGGTAATTGTTGTGAAGAGATGCCCCCGGCCAGCCTTCTCCACCAGGTACGAATGCCGTACCCTTGAAATTCTGCAACCAAGTAGCCTCGAACAGTGCCACACGTGACTTAACCAGCATCGCAGCATCCTTATTGATACGGGTCGTCGCCATATCGACATCACTCATATAGGCATAAGCCTTGTCAAGATCGGAAATGATGAAACGTGCCACTTCATTACGCGGAAAACGTTTGCTGGCTTCACGGAGAGCTTCCATCTCATCGGCAAGCGGTTGGTCGATAATCGGGAAGTCACCGAACAACTGAAGCTTCTTAAAGTACTCGTAAGCACGCAGGAAGTACATTTCTCCGATATAGTGCTTGATGGTGGCTACACTCCCGGAAATTGTATTTTGTGAACCGCTCATGTCCTCACCGAATTTGGGAAGTGCTTCAGACAAAAAGAAATTAATACGATAGATGCGTTCGAACTTCCAATTGTCACTTTCGCTATGAGGTACTTTCCAGCGATCCTGGGTATAGCGGTCATTGGCATTCACCTCTATCTGGTTATCGGTTCCTTTGTCTTCACCGAAGATGCCATAAGTCCACTGGCCGAATGACGGAAGGACATTGGGATATTCATCATTCAGATTGGCTTCCAACTGGGCCGCAGTGGAGTAATAGGTTTCGGGAGAAATGCTTGACATCGGCTCTCTGTCCAGAAAATCATCGCAGGAAGTCGTTCCGGCAATCACTGCCATTGCCATGAACGCTTTTACAATATATCTATAATTCGATTTCATAATATTCTTCATTATTTATGGGATTAAAGTGATACGCTAAGTCCAAAAGACCAAGTTCTTGAAAGCGGGTATGCATTACCGGCACTCTTGATAGGTGCAGAAGCATTGCTGTCCGTGTTACCACCGCTGATGGTTTCGGGATCGAACAACTTGCTCAGTTTGGTTCCCGTCCACAGATTCTCGCCCGATACGAAGATGCGGCAGTTGGTGATACCGATTTTGCGAATCATGGAAGCAGGCAATGTGTAGCCAAGCTGGAAGTTCTTCAAACGGATATAAGACGCATCCTGCAGATAGCGGGTTTGGGTTTCCTGGTTCTGGGTACTGTCAAATCTCGGACGCGCATAGTATGAATTGACATTGGCGGCAATCTCATGACCGGCCAGCCCGACGGGTTCATCACGGAAGTAATCTTCGTGTTCCTTCAAACCGGTTGACCACCACATACCCCATTGGCCAACGCCCCAGAAGATATTGGAACCCTGCCAGTAGTCACGCTTCATCACTCCCTGGAAGAAGAGGCGAACATCAAATCCCTTGTAATTGGCATTCAAGTCAAGACCGAAATGATAACGGGGAGTATTGTTGCCTATCACCTTCAAGTCACCGTGGTCCTCCAAAGTCTGTGCACCTTTGGTGATGCCCGGTTTGCCATCCTGGTCGGCATACATGATGTCACCGGCAGTCCAAACGCCGGAACCGATGGCACTTTGTCCGCCCACTTTATTCAGATGCGCCTGCATCTCATCATCTGTCTTGGCAATTCCCACGGTTTCAAAGCCCCAGATTTCACCAATCTCGCGGCCTGCGATATAAGTATTGATTGAGTTTGTCGGGTTACCCGGGTATCTGTCTATATAAGTACGTGCATCAGAAACATTGAACTTAATGCCATAGCCCATACCGAAGTTGGTGCGGTCCTGCCATCCGATGGTAAGTTCCCAACCCTTCGTCTTCAAGTCACAGTTATTGGTCTTGGGAGTCGCAATACCCAATGTAGCGGGCAACTCTACAGACGGACCTACCATATTGTCCGTATAACGGATATAAGCATCGAATGACCCGGTCAGACGGTTGTTGAACAGCCCCCAGTCAAGACCGATATTCCAGGTACGCACTTTCTCCCAAGTCAAGGCTGTACTGATAAGGTCGCCTACATAAGCAGTGTTTGGTTTCAGTCCATTCTGCAGCCAGCTTCCGTTTGCCTGCTTCAATGTCATGGCACGATAAGTAGGATACCAGCCGTTTGTATTCATATTCCCCAGTTCACCATAAGAGAAACGGAACTTCAACTGATTGCAAACATCCGCAAAATCTTCCCAGAAGTTTTCCTGGGCAATGTTCCAACCCAAAGAGAAGGAGGGAGACAACTGCCAACGATTGCCACGGCGGAAGCGGGAGGTACCATCATAGCGCAGATTGGCCTCTGCCAGATAACGACCTTTATAATCATAGTTCAAGCGGCCAAAGAAACCCGCTGTGGCCCACTCATTACGATAGCCACCCACCTCGGGCACCTTATCCTTACCGGCGCCGTCAATATTCGAAATCAAGTCCAGTTCCGGAAGGTCTTCCACCTGCAAGCCATATCCTTTGGCACTAAAAAACTTCTGGCGCATTTCTTCGGACTGAAAACCACCCATTACCTTAAAATTATGATCATCATTGATAGCAAGAGAATAAGTGGAGTAAATATTCCAGTTCATGTAGCTCTCTTTCTTGTAGTCTTGATAGAGACTTGAGGTTCCTTGCGTATCCACAATATTTCCACTCACATCGTGGTTATAGTAAGGAAGTCCGGTTTCACGTGTATCTATAGAATTGGTACTATAGTTGAACTCAACATTGGTAATCCAATTCTTCACGGGTTCGAATACCAAGCTTGCCTGATGATAAACCTTATCTGTCTGCACATCGCGCTCACCACCCAATGCAAGTGACATCGCCGGCGTATCGGCATTACCATTAAAATAATAGCCGTTTTCATCATAAACCGGAAGATTAGGCCAAGTCTGACGGCCAATTCTCTCATACAAACCGCCACCAAAATTGGTAGGACGGCCAAGGTCTTGACGGACATAACGCAAGCTGTAATTGAACTTCAACCATTTGGTCAGCTCGGCACCAAATTTGGCAGTAGCATTATAGCGCTTCAAGTCATCGGAACCATGACGGAGCAAACCATTCTGATCCAGATAGCCCAATGAAGCATAATAATTGAACTTGTCACCACCACCGCTTACACTGAAATTATGTTCTTGCGAGAAGGAAGAACCCTTGTAGATTTCGGAAAACCAGTCAGTATTGGCATACGCCGTAGTAAACGGGTCGCCTGCCGGTTTACCCCATACATTGCCATCAGTAGGCAAACCGCCACGATTAGTACCTCCCGCAGCCTGGAAGTCAAGCATCTGCTGCATCACTGTATCAGAGAACTGGGCATTGTCCTGACCGTTGCGTGCAGCCTCATTGAAGTAGTTGGCAAAGGTATAGGAGTCCATCATCTCCGGCAGATTCACCGGACTGTTGAAGCGGAAGCTGTTGTTGTAGTTGATAGTCGGCTTGCCCGATTTGCCTTTCTTGGTAATCACCAAGATAACACCGAACGGTGCACGCGACCCATAAATAGAGGAAGCGGCAGCATCCTTCAATACAGAAATATTCTCGATGTCCTGCGGATTCACCGTATTGATGTCACCTTCCATACCGTCAATCAAAATCAGCGGACTTCCGCTTGAGCCGTCACCGATGGTACCGTTGCCACGGATATTGATGGACATATTCTTGTCCAGTTCACCGGTATTGGTCGTAATCTGCAAGCCCGGTACCAAGCCCTGCAATGCCTGCGTGGCATTCGCTACCGGACGTGCTTCAATTTCCTTCGCCGTAGCCAGCCCCACAGAACCTGTCAGGTTCACCTTCTTCTGCGTGCCGAAACCTACCACTACCACCTCGTCCAGCATTTCGCTGTCTTCTTTCAGAGTCACAGTAAAGGATGTTTTTCCAGCCACCGGCAGCTCTACCGTCTTATAACCGATAAAGCTGATTGTCAAAGTGGCATCCGAAGGGACTTTCAAAGAGAAATTACCGTCAATGTCGGTAATTGTTCCATTCGTCGCATTCCCTTTCTCCACTACACTGGCGCCAATCACCGGTCCCATCGCATCATTAACCACACCTTTTACATTGATTGTCGAACTCTGTGCGTTCAAGAACTGAACATTCAACAGAAGGGCCATACAAATGGCCAAAGTGACATACACTTTCAGCCCGAGTCCTTCAAAGAATCTCTGTCTTTTCATTGTATAAACTTTAAGATTAAACATTAATTGTTTCACTTTCACTCTTCATTTTAACCGTGAAAACAATGGCAAATGTAGGCGAATGCTGATAGGAAGACCTCCAATAATGCTTCTACGAGGTAGAATTTTAGTTATTCGACCTAATTGAAGCATAATTTGACTTGATCTATGACTGTATGAAGCGTTCCTGATATTCCGTCGGCAACATGCCGAATTCCTTTTTGAAACAAGAACTGAAATATTTCGGGTCATTAAAACCGACGGCATACGCCAGATCGGAAACACGCACAGAACTCCCCTTCTCCTCCATAATGCGGCAGGCCGCTTTCAGACGGATGTTACGGATAAAGGCAGAAGTATTCAGTCCCGTCAGGGATTTCAGTTTCTTGTAAAGGGTGGACTTGCTGGTGCCCATCTCCTCCACAAACTGGGGCTGGTCGAAGTCTGAATCTTCCAGATGGCGGTTTACGCAGTCAATGGCACGCTGCATGAAGTCCTCATCAATGCTGGTATAGTCCAGTTCCTTGATTTCGAACACCAGTTGGTTCTTAAAGTCATGCGCCTTGCGTTCTTTGTATTTCAGCAGATTGCGGATGCGTGCATGCAGCACGGCCAGGTTGAACGGTTTACTGATAAAGGCATCCGCCCCCACTTCATAAGCTTCGGCACGGTCTTCCTCCTTGTTCTTGGCTGTCAGAAGAATCACGGGAATATGACTGAGTTCCAACTTGTTCTTCACATACCTGCAAAACTCGATGCCGTCCATTACGGGCATCATCACGTCCGAAACAATCAGGTCAATATCCTCATTGTCAAGCACAGTCACAGCCTCCTGACCGTTTTCGGCCGTATGGACATTGTATTCACGTTTCAGCAGCCGGACCATTAACTGCAAAAGCTCCTCATTGTCCTCCACCACCAGTATGGTATGCGCTTTGGGCTTTTCAGCAACCACATTCTCCGCATTCTCCTCTTCAAGATAGGTAACGGTTTTCTGTACCGGAAGTACAGCTTCCTCATCAATCTGTTCTTCCTTAAAGTAAGAGCGGTCTACGGGCAAGGTCACGATGAATTCCGTTCCCCGGCCTTCCTCGCTCTCCACTTCAATGCTTCCTCCATGCAGCTCCACCAAGTCCTTTACCAAAGAAAGGCCGATGCCCGTACCAATGGTGTTGAACTTCCGGTAATCCCCCTCGTAGAACCGCTTGAAGAGGCTCTTCTGCTTGTCCTTTGAAATGCCACTGCCATTATCCTTTACATGCAACCGGACGAAGTCCCTGTCTTCGGCATACATCAGCGTGACTTGTATATAGCCACCCTCCTTATTATATTTGGCGGCATTGGAAAGCAGGTTGTAGAGAATCTTGTCCAGCTTGTCCGTATCAAAATAACCGATAATCGACTCCGGATTACAGAGTACGGAGAAATGTATCTTGCGCTTTTTGACAAGCGGCAGGAAAGATTCGGCTTCATTTTTCACAAACGCCGCCACATCTCCTGGAGAGACACGCAACTTCAGATTGCCGGTTTCTGCTTTACGAAATTCAAGAATCTGCTGCAACAGACGGATGAGCCTGCTGATATTGCTACCCATTACCGTATAAAGGTCGTCATGCCCGGGAAACCGCATCTTCAACTCATCGACGGTAGCCGAGATAATGGTCAGCGGAGTCAGCAGTTCATGCGTGATATTTGTAAAGAACTGCAATTTGGCATGATTCAGTTCTTCCAGTTTGGACTTCTCCATCTCCCGAAGATGCAGCTCATTACGCAGCTGCATCCTGTTCTTTGCTGTCCGGAGAATGAAGCAGACAATAGCTGCCCCTATCAGTGCATAAATGATATAAGCCCACCATGTAGCCCAGAACGGTGGCAATACCACCACCTCAAGTTCACGGATTTCCTGACTCCAAATGCCATTTTCATTGGTGGCTTTCAGACGGAACCGATAAGTACCGCTCTTCAAATTATTATAATAGGCAAAACGGCGGTTGGCATCCGTATATTGCCAATCCTTGTCAAAACCTACAAGCTGATAAGCATACCGATTTAAACCGGGATTCTTATAAGTAAGGGATGCGAATTCAATACTGAAATTATTATATCCGTAAGGCAGATCTAACTTCCGCGTAAACGAAGGCATGACAGAAGAAATCCGTTCTCTGACCTCCGGTTCCAATACCGCAAAAGAACGGTTGAAGATTTTTATATCCGTAATCAGATAAGGCACAGCTTCATTGTCTTTCTCCAGAGATGCAGGAAGGAAACTGTTATAACCCTTATTTCCTCCAAAGAATAACTCGCCCTCCCTACTGCAAGAAGACTGTGATATGAAAAAGTTATCCTGCAGACCGTCTGCTGTCGTATAGACACGGACCGTAGCCAAATTCTCGTCCATCGGTACAAAAAGCTGTACCAGCCCCATATTAGTCCCCATCCATAGACACCCTTGCCTGTCTTCCTCTATAGACCCTATCATGTCGGCAGACAGCTGATATTCCTGATTCTTTTCCGTAAATACATTTTCCTTATAATCATATAGATACAACCCTCCTCCCTCAGTTCCGGCCCATAGCCTTCCCGATTTATCCACATGCAAACACAACACCGAGTTCGTTGCCAGCTGGCCGTTGTTATAACTATAGTTACTATATTTCAGCGTTTCGGGATGCTGCACATCCCCCATAATATGTATAATTCCATAGTTGGCTGTCGCAATCCAGAAGCTGCCATCCGCATCCTCCACAATATCCTTCACATGATACCAATCCGCCAACCCGCCTCCGGCAAAAGAAAGTGTTCCGAACCTATAATGCCCTCCATCGGCCAAACTGATTCCCATACCGCCGCGACAGCCTACCCAACAATTCCCCTTACTGTCCTCACACAAGGCCGAAACGCAATCCGAATAGAGATAAGGCGTGTCGGATTCAGTCAGCACCTTCACTTTCTCTCCTTTCTCATAAATCAAGATACCACCGTCATAGGTAGCGAACCATACTTCTCCATTCTTACGCTGAATAATGTAATTGACCGTGGGTACACCGGGAATATCCGAGAATTCCGGGATATGGGAAAAGAACGACAACACACCGGTTTCATAATCCTTGCGTGCCAGCCCATAACTTCCGGTACCCAGCCAAAGGTCTTTATCTGCATCGGCAAACAAAGCGCGGACGGCAGTAGTAGGCACGTCATCCTCTGCCAGATTCAAAGAATAGAAAGCAAACGGAGATTGTTTCGTGTCTATCATCAGGACACCGCCGCCAATGGAACCCAGCCAGATATTATTGAAGCGGTCGCGCAACAGTGAATTTATTTCATCACAAGGTATATGATATGCCGAATGCAACGACTTGTAATTAATGAATGTACCGGGATTCTCCTGCTTCATAATGCTCAGCCCCACCCGGGTCCCTATCCACAAGGTATGGGTGTGTACATCCTCCACAATATCATAAACAATATTGTCCGACAAGCTGGCATCATCCCCTATCCTATGCGAATAATGCGTATAAGACACGTTTGCCATATCCTTTGGGTGATTCAAGAGAAATAATCCGCAATCCCAGCCACCGACCCACATTTTCCGGTTTGAATCCTGATAGATAACATGTGCCGAGTTCCGTTCATTGATTTTGGGATATGCATAGAATTTATCCTCCTTCCGGGAATAACGAAAAAGACCACTGGACCAGGTACCGACCCACAAATCCCCATCCGAGTCCTCGAACAACGATTTGATGGAAGCTGCGGGAAATATACCATCGGTGGACTTGCCGTCATACATCACGAAGGAGTCCTTCTCTGCCACATACCGGCATAAGCCAGAATCCGTACCAATCCATACCTCATTTTCCCGGGTGACCAACAGGCATGAGACCGCATTGTTTGGAATGGCAGGCGCAGTATATTGACGGATTTCTCCGGTTTTCTTATTGAGTGTGTTCAACCCCTCTTGTGTACCAATCCACAAGAAGCCGTCATTGTCATCGGCAAAACAATAAATGTTGTTACTGGTCAACAAACCGGGAGTATTCAAGCTCGATTTATAGACAGTAATCTGGTAACCGTCGTATTTACAGAAACCATACCGGGTAGCAAACCACAAAAAACCTTCCTTATCCTGATATATTTTCTGGACCTCATCCGTCGGTAATCCGTCTAATGTAGAAATCTGCTTGAACTTCAAACGGGAAATAACATTCCCATCAGCCGCATGCCCCAAGGCAGGATACATTGTCCAAAAGCTGAACAGGAGAAGACACGTATGCAAACAAAAAAAACTTACTCTATTTTTCATATACCAGATATTAGGAATTATGACAAATATAGCAAGTTCAGCTCACTTTAAAGAAGAATTATGCTCTTTTTTTGTCTGCAAATACTTCAAACAAGGCTTTATTCCTTACCTTTACAGCCGTGTTCTACACCCTAACCGTAGACAAGCAAACAACATATGGAAAATAAATTCGACTACCAGTCTGTGCCTTATGGCTTTGCACATTGCTTCAACAGCCAGTGCGTCCATAAGGAAGAATGCCTGCACCACTTGGCTGCTACCAATTGCACCTCGCAATGTCCTACTTTAAGCATCATCAATCCGAACTGTATCCCTGCCGATACCACCAACTGCCCTCATTTCCGGAAAGCCCTGAAGTGCCGGGTTGCATGGGGCATCCGGCACCTGCTGGACAATGTACCCCACAAATGTGCAGCCCCGATGAGGAACCAGCTTGTAGGACACTTTGGCAAGACCACCTATTATCGCTTTTACCGCCAGGAACAAGGCTTGTTTCCAAAGGCACAAGCATATATCCGTCAGGTTTTCAAACAATACGGAATTGCCGAAGAACCGAAATTCGAGAGATACAGCGAAGAATACAGCTACAACGATTGAAGCATCCGGACAGCTCAGCTCTTACAAAGTTTATTTTTGAAAAACATCTGTCATGCTATCACGCAGAGGGGGATATCCTTTTGATTATAAACCGATTAAAGCGTGAAAGATACCCGTGATAGATAAAAATCTTCACAACCATCCATCACGCCATAACAAAAGCAGTATCCGATACTTACTTCATTCACCACAGAATAGTGCTATATGCCTAGTTCTCAGTATGAAACTTTTAGTTTCTTAAGCAAATACTATTGGTTTCAACCTTCTAAAACAAAAGTTTCAACAAGAGAAACTAAGAGTTTCCCTTAGGAAAACCATTGGTTTCAACAAGTAAAACCTTTTGTTTCAATAGCCGGAAACTATTGTTCCGACAAGCAAAACCAGCGTGGAAGTCTGCACAAAGCATCCCAAATCACCTGCTTTTTCGACTCAAAACATCAGATTTTCCACAGAAAAACGCTGGAATCGACCTAAAAAAGCATGGAATCACTTGCAAAAAGAGCCTGATTGTCGTACCTTAGTACACTGTAAGCAAACCATTTTGCCTGCATGTGACAAAACAAAAAATAGAAATGAAAATCACCCAACTGAGAGAAAAAGACGGGAATCTGACACTGAGCACGACAGACTTAGACACCTTCCTACAGAAAATCAAAACGGAGACCAAAACCCAGCCCGTATCCACTTTCCGCCAGCAACTGCGATACTGCTTGCCCGGCAAGCGCTGCAACGAGGCAGACCGACTGCCCAAAGTACTCCCGGCAGCCGAATTCCGCAAGACGAACGGTGTTTGCCAGATGAAAACCTACAACGGCATCGTGGAACTGACCGTAGGCCCGCTTTCCGGCAAGTCCGAAATAGCCCTTGTGAAACGTCTTGCCTGGGAACAGCCCCAGACGCGGCTCGTATTCACCGGTTCCAGCGGACGGACTGTAAAGATTTGGACTACCTTCACCCGTCCGAACAACTCGCTGCCGGGCAAACGGGAAGAAGCCGAGGTGTTCCACGCCCATGCCTACCGCCTTGCCGTGAAATGCTACCAGCCCCAACTGCCTTTCGACATTCTGCTGAAAGAGCCCAAGCTGGAACAGTACTCCCGCCTCTCCTTCGACCCCGAAGCCATGTACCGCCCGGACTCCATACAGTTCTATCTTGCACAGCCCGTCTCCATGCCCGACGAAACCACCTATCGGGAAGCCCTGCAAGACGAGAAGTCACCCCTGACGCGCGCCGTGCCGGGATATGAAGCCGAAGAAGCCATCATCATGCTGTTTGAGGCCGCCTTGCAGAAGACTTTCGCCGAAGCGACGGGTGCCGGTGCCGACAACAGCCTGCACTCCCTGACCGTGCGCCTTGCCGAGAACTGTTTCCGTTCGGGCATCCCCGAAGAAGAGACCGTGAAGCGTACCTATTTCCATTATTATCTACGCCAAAAAGAGACTGTCATCCGGCAGATTATAAGAAGCGTTTACCAAGAGAACAAAGGCTTCAATACCCAAAGCAGCCTCAGCAAAGAGCAAAGACTTGCCATACAGACGGACGAGTTCATGAAACGCCGCTACGACTTCCGCTACAACACCCAAGTGGGTGAGGTGGAATACCGTGAACGCCACTCGTTCCGTTTCCGCTTCTCCCCCATCGACAAGCGCACGCTGAACAGCATTGCCCTCGACGCACAGAGCGAAGGCATTCCCCTGTGGGATAGGGACATCAGCCGATATATCTACTCCAACCGCATCCCGGTATTCAATCCGCTGGAAGATTATCTGTACGACCTTCCGCACTGGGACGGGAAAGACCGTATCCTGGCACTCGCCCGGACAGTACCCTGCAACAACCCGTACTGGGCCGAACTGTTCCACCGCTGGTTTCTCAACATGGTGGCACACTGGCGCGGCAATACCGACAAGAAATATGCCAACAGCGTCTCCCCCTTATTGGTAGGTGCACAAGGCACCCGCAAAAGCACCTTTTGCCGAAGCATCGTCCCGCCCGAGCTGCGTGCCTATTATACGGACAGCATCGACTTCTCGCGCAAGCGTGACGCTGAGCTTTACCTCAACCGTTTTGCGCTCATCAACATCGATGAATTCGACCAGATAAGCAGCACCCAGCAAGGATTCCTGAAACATATCCTCCAGAAGCCGGTGGTCAACGTGCGCAAGCCATACGCCAATGCCGTGCTCGAGATGCGCCGATACGCCTCGTTCATCGCCACCAGCAACCAGAAGGACTTGCTGACCGACCCCAGCGGCAGTCGCCGGTTCATCTGCATAGAAGTGACGGAAGCAATAGACACCAACCGCCCGATAGACTACAACCAGCTTTATGCCCAGGCCATGCACGAACTGGACCACGGCGAACGCTATTGGTTCGACCAGTCGGACGAACGGATTATGACGGAAAACAACCACGATTTCGAACAGATACCGCCCGAAGAGCAACTGTTCTACCACTATTTCCGCGTTGCCGGAAATGACGAGGAGGGAGAATGGCTGTCGTCTGCCGAAATACTGAACCGCCTGCGCCGGTACAGCGCCATCCCGCTGTCCACCAAGAGAGTGAATGTATTCGGAAGGATACTGCAGAAACATGAAGTGCCATCCCGCAGAACACGGTTCGGCACGCTGTATCATGTGGTGGAGTGCAAGAGACAAGAAGATTAGTCTTTAAAATATTCAGACACCGGCAATGCTTCTATCGTTTTATCTCCTACGGAAAATTTGTCATGTTGGTTATAAGTGAGTATCAGTCCATGCCCCATCTTGAAGAAAGACAAGGCATCCAGTAAGCCATCTACTTCCCTTTTCCGGTTTTCTGCGGTCAAGGCATAGCATACCTGGATGGCAAGCTGGGGCACAGAATTGCGTACAACTATAAAGTCGCATTCCTTCCGGTTCTCATTATAATAGAATATCTCAGAATAACGGCGACGCAATTCCGCAAAAACCATGTTCTCCAGCCTCCGACCCTCATCACGGGTGAAAGATGGAGAGGTGACAAATACAACACCATTGTCCACACAATACACTTTCTTCGGGTTCAACAGTTGCGCTTTATATGAATATGAAAATTTCGGAACAAAGTTTATCAAGTAAGTCTGTTCGAAATAAGAGAAATAATCAGACACAGTAGAAGTACTTTTCATTCCCAGTATCTGTTTCAGTTTTGTAGCAGACACCAGATTGCCCACATTCCCCATCAAATAGGCCAAGAGACTTTTCAAAGAGTGGTCATCACGTATATTATATCTCACGGCAATATCACGATATACTATATCATTGACTAAATCCGTCAGAACATCCTGATCATCCAGTTGCAAGTATTGAGGGAAGCCACCCTGATGCAGATAGTCGTACAAGGAACTGTCACCGATAGTCTTACCCGTAAAACCGCAATATTCAGCATACGAAAAAGGGAACAGTTCTTTCGTAATATGTCTTCCTGTCAACTTCGTGCCCAATTCACGACTCAACATCGAAGCATTGGAGCCGGTGATTCCCACATAAAACCCTTCATCCAACTTGCCCCGAATATACACCTCCCAACCATCAACAATCTGTATTTCGTCAAAAAGAAGAGCGATACACCCTTCATGTTCCTTAATAACTTCATCCACTATACGGAAATCACTGAATTCAAATCCATACAGTAAAGGGGTATCAAAATTCAAGGAGAGCACCTCTTCCGGCTTGTATCTATCCACCGATAATTGTGCCAGCAATGTACTCTTACCACAACGGCGAATACCAGATATAATCAGTGCATAGTCTGCTACCAAGGGAGGTAAAGACAACAATAGGTCACGTCGGAAACTTTGAAATTTCCTCAACCGTTCACGTTGCACACGTATGGCTTCTACTATATCCGATTTGCTTATCATAGGGCTATGTCATTTATATTCAGATACAAATATAAACATTCCATTCTGAATAAACAAATCTATCCATTTAGAATAGATAGATTTGTTTATTCGGAATGAAAGCACTACCTTAGCACCTCATTACAAAAATAACGCTTATGCAAGACATTATAAACGGACGTTGCGGCTGGTGCGGAACCGACGAGCTGTATGTGAAATACCACGAT
>NZ_QTMH01000025.1:0-22180 GCF_003603065.1 Bacteroides sp. AF20-13LB | reverse complement strand
GTTTTAAGGGGGCAGAATCGCTTGGTTTTAGGGGGCAGCTTACACTGGATTTTCCAGCATGGTATCATCCTTTTTCTTATTGACAATTTTGGCGTTTCAATGTTGCAATGCGTAATGCCACTCCAAACGCCTTTTAAATGGGTATTTCTCCGGCACCGAGGAACACCCTCTCCGACACCGGGGAACTCTGCCTTCCCTGGTGCCGGAAAACAAAAAAACGCATTGCCTATATAATTACAGAAAATCAGTTTATTCAAATCTGTTCTTATTTCTCTGCCAATAGCTGCACAGATTCATCCGTCATGTGATGGTCTGCTGTCAAGCTCCAGTCATTGTTCTTTTCGTCCCATTCGTAGCTGAGGTAGCGCAAGACACTGCTGTCGGTCTGCCGATAGACGGCTTTCTGCTTGATGTCGGTGTAGGCATTGCTTTGCTCGTTCCAGAGGGCGTATTCCACAGTGACGTCGTCCGTATAGAAGAAGTTAAGACTGTGGTGCTTCTCAAAGCTTTGCGTGGATTCGTTCCATTTCAGCACTTCTTTTTGGGAGATGCGACCGGAGTTGTCGTAAATGTAATTGTACTTCAGGTGGCGGTGCAGGAATTTCTGATTCTCCACTTTGAATACGGTTTGTGTTTCCACACGGCCGTCGTTGGTTTCGGTATTATAGGCAAAGTTGTCTGTACGGTTAACGGCTGCTGCGCTTACTACGTTTACTAAAGAGGTCATTGCGATGATTGCTGAAATTACTAAAGTCTTCATAATGGTTCTATTTTTTAAGTTATACATTTTGTTTCAAGTTCTTGTCTTTGGGGGAGTTGTTCCCTTTCGACATTGCAAAGATAGGAGGTGGTAAAAAGCTTTTAGGTTATCGTTACGTTAATGTTAGGTTAACGGAGATATTTATTACTTTTGCGCCCAAAACAAGAACAAAATGAAAACACGTTTCCTCTTATATCTTTCCTTTTCCAATCTATCGGAGACGTAACTGGATAGGCATACAGCAGACTGTCACCACATCTACTATTGAGAAGTACCATCTTTCTTCTATGTCGTCCCAAACGGTTCGGACTTTCTTCGCTTCGAAAAGCTTGATGGCATTATGCTGGGTCATGATATTATGTTTTCAATTCTTAGTTTTAAGCTCTTTGATTGGGTCCTCGTTATGTGACAGAAACAATGCTCTTTCTTCAATTTAATCATAATTTCTGTTTTATTGCATCAGTTGACATAGTCTGTTTTCTTAGGTATAGTACAAAATATATGATTATTTTGACTTAAAACAAATCGCAGTCAATAAATCACTGCACATCATATGACAATAGGGAATAGCCTGCACCACAGACCATCCCCTATCACCTTAATTCTACTTGTGTGACTTCCTCTTACTTCACCACACCGTCCGTCATCGTAAAGCCTTCCAGAGAGCCGGCTTTCACCTGAATACAAATCACACTGATGGCGCTGTCTGCCGCAGCCGACAATTGGCGTTCTCCTGCCGGAGCCACGCGAAGCCAGTCACCCGCCTGCAGTTCTACGGTTTCTCCGTCAACCACCATGGTGCCGCGTCCGGAGAGGACGGCATAAATTTCTTCATTTTGCTTGTGCGAATGCACAAAAGGTACTCCTGCACCAGCCGGCAAATTGCTGATAGATACTTCTGCACCAGTCAGATTCAATGAATCGTGCAACTCGACACGTGCCTCGCCTGCGGGCACATTTACTTTCTGATAGTTCTTCATAATCACTTCTCCTTAGTATGTTTTGATTTACGGCTGCAAAGTTAGCCAACTACCAGACATCGTACAAGAAGGCACTTGAAGCTCAGTTAGTTACCTCCATGTTACCATTATTGGCAAATAAGGAGTTAGAAAAATAAGATTAACAAAAATTATTACTATTTTTGCCGAAAAAGCAAATATCGACTAAACTCTATAAAACATGAAGATTCTGAAAAAAATTTCAAAAGTAATAGTCATCGTAATGGCTGTACTGGCAACCATTTGGTGTGGTTTGTATGTTTATGCCAACTATTTCTATAATGACAAGCAGATTGATGTAGAAAACTTCTACATCGCGGAACTACCGTTAACCCCCTCGCAGTTTGAAGAAGATTTCAAAGAAATACACCAGATTGTCATGGAGAATTATTCATTATACCAAGCCAAGCATCTGAATATGGATTCATTGTATCAAGCTTGTGACGCCCGCGTTCGCCAGGCGCAGACCACCACAGACTACGGACTGATAGTGCAGGAATACATCTCTGCCTTACAATGCGCCCACGCCATTACCTGCTACAAGAGGTACACAGCCAATCAGCGCGTAGCCTTTATAGAGGATTTCTTGTTCGTTGACAAACCCAATGACTATCTGACAGAATACGGCTTCCAGGACAAAGACCGGATTATAGCTATCAACGGACTCCCCTATAAACAATGGATTGAACAGAACGAAAAATATACCGAAGCATCTACCGTCCCCCACAGACGGCTCCGTACAGCCTATGATGCGTTCCGTAGTTATGCAGACACCCTAAGAAACTATACACTGCTGAGAGGGGGCGATACTCTGACCGTCACCCTTCCCTTGAAACAAAGGGACTATTTTCCGGATAACGAAGAACAAACTGTGGAGAGCAGGATATTACAAGACAGCATTGGTTACCTTACCATCAAAACCATGATGAACCCCGTCATGGAAGATTTCAAGGCGGTCTATCCCAAAGTCAAGGATTTACCATACCTCATTATAGACGTACGTAGAAACGGCGGAGGAAACAGCATGAATGGAGTAAACATCTGCAAGTACTTCATCCGCGAAGCACAACCACACTGCGTCAGCAAGAGCTACATCATGCAGCCCGAAGCCGACGCCTATAAAGGTAAAATCTATCTGCTGACCGACACATATACGCTCTCTGCTGCCGAGAGCTTCACACTCGACATGAAGGAAAGCGGAAATGTCACCCTCATCGGCGAAGCTACCGGAGGGGATACCGGCAATGGCCCCCGTCCTTTCTGTACCAAACAGCGGACCTATTTCCGTATCCCTACCCGCCAGCCGGACGTCTCTTCTAAAGGTTTCCCCATGGAAGGTATAGGCATACCGCCCCATCATCAAGTATCCCAAACCGTAGCAGATTTCATGAAGGATGAAGATACAGTGCTGAATTATGCTGTCGGACTGATAACAGAGAAACAATAATACATTTCCTCAACGAAAAAGAGCCAAGTATCAAAGGTGTGTCACCTCACGATACTTGGCTCTTTTGTATTTGATATATTATCCTTTATTTGGTACTTGCCAACATCAAAGCCGCATTGCTGTCATTCAGTTCGTAAACGGTAGTTTGCGTATAGCTGTCGTAACCATTAGTTCTACTGTTCCAACGGGCATAGTTCAACTCAACTTCACTGTCAGTGTATTCAACATCCAGCTTGAAATAAGGCACCCAGGCTTCCTTTACGCTATCCCACTTGAAAGCTTCCTTGCTCGTCACACGGTTCTCACTGTCATAAGTGTAAGTGTAGCGGAGGTGACGGAAAAGGTGTCCGTCCTCATTGCGGAAGATAGTCTTGGCGGTCATCAGTTCGCCGGTCATCTCCTCGTTTTTCACATAATCGGCAGGAGTTGCCGCACTTGCAGAAAAGTTCATTACACTTGCCATTACCACTGCCATCATTACCACTGCTTTTGAAAATACTGTTGCTTTCATAATCGTTATTTTTTATTGTTATTACTTCTTTCTCTGAGGAGGTTGTTGTTTCGTAACCGCCTTCGCCTATATATAGTCAATCTGCGTGCCAAAGAATTAAATCACTGATTATCAAAGAATAACTATTTTATAGTAATGTCCATTTTCGGACAACTGTCCGCACAAAAACGAACAGCAAAACAAAAAATAAACGAAATATCATGAAAGTATTTCTACATTAGCAATAATATTATGTAACAGTAGTAAACTGTTTGATGATTGTCCCTACAAAAAGCTGATGTATACTTATCTTATCTCAATGGCGGCATCTGAAAACGTGGTGGGGCAATAGTCGCTCCGCCACTGCCCCCTCTATTATCAAAGACGGTGTTACGCAGAATCTCATACAAAATTCCACCTACATCCAGACTTAATTTAAACTTGTCGAAATTATAATAGGGAATCACAACGGGAACCGTCTCCCAACGACCGCGATAAGCATCGTAATAACGTTGTACTCCAACTTCCATACCAAAACGTTCGGACATATCCAGAGACATGGTGGCACCGTAGCGGTGGGTATCCATCCCGTAAGTATTTCCTATGGCATACGAACCGAAAACCTTAAAAGCTACACGGTCCGAAGCCTGATACCGCAAAGCTCCCGAAGTACTGAAAGCCTGCCCGGTGGAATGAATCATATTTATCTTCATGGCATCTACGCCAAGCTGGAGCGTCAGCCTTTGGTTAAAGGCATGCTGATATCCCAGGGAAGCATTGTTGAAACGTCCGATACCCGGTACGCTGGTCTGCCCACCGGAACCGAATAACATACCGTGAGGAAACTGTCTTAATACACCGCTTGTACTGTAATCTCCCCGAAATAGCAGGGAAGGATTGGTCTGATAAGGCAGACGAAGAGACTCTTTCAGTGAAAAATCGGGCAGGGAATAGGAGTGCTCCGGATGAAACATGGAAGAAGGGGCAGAGTTTTCAGAAGGAAGCTCAAAAGGAGAGAATAGAGATTCATTGAATTCCGGCTGTATCTGTATACTGTCACGAATGAAACGTACACTGTCTTCCTGCGCAAAAAGCAATTGCGGCACAAAAGCCAACAGCAGGCAGATTCCCAAACGGCCACCAAGACAAGAGATACTGACTTTCCGTTTTATACGCATATACCCTCCTTCTTTATATTCATATAATACTGCTATACAAAAATAACGAAAATAAACCAGAAGAACAGTACATGTACTGCTAAATTATTGCAATATAGAAGGATACATTATTAATTTTCTATCAGTATCAATCCTACTCCTTTCACTGTTTTAATGGTTACCGACTCGTCTTCCGAAAGAAATTTCCGAAGTCTCGTCACAAATACATCCAGGCTGCGGGAAGCAAAGTAATCATCTTCCGTATTCCAGAATTTATCCAAGATAGCTTCCCGGCGGATAACGTCTCCCCGCTTCTCACAAAGCATCTGCAACAAACCTGTCTCGCGCACAGTCAAAGTCTTGTTTACACCCGAAGCATGTTTCAAAGTGGCATGTGTGGCATCCAACACATATTCCTTGCCTATCTTGTAGCATTGACTCGTGTCTTTCGATTTTTCGCCTTTGGAAAGCTTCAATAAGGCGTGGACATGTGCATCCAGTTCTTCGGGAATGAACGGTTTCTTTATATAGTTATTGGCACCGATTTCATAACCTTTTACCACATCTTTAGGAGATATTAGGGCAGAGGAGAACAGAATCGGAGTTTCCCCATCTGTCTCGCGGATACGCTTCACCATCTCGTAACCGTTCATAACGGGCATTTCTATATCAGATACTATCACATCAGGATGTTGTTCTTTCCACTGTTTCAAGCCCTCCTCGCCATTGGCGGCAGCAATCACTTCATAACCGCCTATCATATCTTCCAACCCGCCCTGAACTATATATCTCAAGCTTGCATCGTCTTCTACCAACAATAACTTTATCATAATGCGTTTATTATATATTGCAAAAATAAGGAAAAGAATGAATGCAACAGTCATATTGCTATAAAATAAACGAGGAAAACAACGCCTCTTAACCTAATATTAACGTAGCGATAACTTATGAAGCATGTGCCCCACTCTACCTTTGCAACATCAATACAAAAAATCCACACTATGAAAGCAGATATTTCAATAACAAAAAGCCGAAAAGGGACAGAGATAGTAGTTTCGGGCAAGAGGATTAATAAATACGGCATCATAGCTGCCATAGTATTTGCAGTACCAATGCTGATTCTGTTTCAGTCGATACATGGAGAAACAACCAGCCATCTATCGCTGGTCAGATTCTCCATGTGTATATTGGCAGCTGTCCTGGTAAATCTATTCCTACATAAACTGTTGTTCAGATTGTTTTCGCCGATACGCATGTGGCAATATCGCACCACATGCCTGCTGCCCTTCCTGCTACTGGGTATATTGCCCCTTATATATGGTATGACAAGTGGCAATTATGATGTCACACGATTTGGAATATTACTGGCTGTCATGAGTTTCGACGACCTTTACATCCTCTGGCAATTACGCTCATTCGGCGGAGACTCCTATATTACTGACAAATCAGAAGGATTGAATTTCCACGTGTGGTAAATTTATACAGTCTCAATAGGAAAGTAGAGTGTAAATTCACTGAAGCACCCCTCTTCACTTTCCACTTCTACCCTGCCGCCATGTGCCAGCATCACCTGCTGTACATAATTCAGGCCCAGACCAAAACCTGCAGCACCGCCCCTTCCACTTCGCCCGACTGCTGCAGAACGTTCAAAACGGTTGAAGATAAGAGACTGGTCTTTTAAGGGAATACCCAATCCGTTGTCACACACCTTTATCTTGCAGAAGCCTTTCTCCAATTCGCAAATAATATCTATCTTTACCTCTTCATGGGAATATTTAATGGCATTGTCCAGCAGATTGCCCAACACTTCACGCAAACAGAAGGCATCGGCATACACCATTTCACAACGATGATAAACGGTCGTAAATTCTACCCTTTTGCTGGTTTTCAGAGAAATTTTGGCAATTATATCATCAAGTAAAGGCCGCAAAGGCACCTCTTCCTGATGGAGTTCCAAATGTCCCTCATCCAGCTTGGTAAGTACCAGTACACGATTGGAAAGGGTAAGCAGATGCTCACACTCTTCCATCATCGCCTGCCGGTATTTCTCTTCTTTTCCAGGCTTACCGGACAATTTGCCGCTATTCAGAATATGAGCTCCCATCAGGATGGAACTCAGAGGAGACTTCATGTCGTGTATCATAGCATAAGTAAAATCCTTCTGGAATTGCTCCAAATGCCGCTGTGTACGCAAAACTTTCACCTGGCCGAGAATACAGTCCAACACCACCAAAAACATCACCCAAAGAGGCAGAAACAGATACCATACGGAACTTATGACGTAGCGATACGGATTCTTCACCACACCTTGTATACAAAGGATGCTGTCCTCCTTCAACGGTATAAACCGGGAAGAAATATCCTGATATTTTGCCGAGGCATATCCTGCTTCCACCACTGTACTATCGGAGGGAGCGTAGTACTGGCGGATACCACTCTTATAGGTCATTCCCAAGGCTTCCAACCTGGAAGCAAAAGCAGAATCGAGGTACTGCACGGAGAGAGGAAGTTCCATTCCGCTTTCATTGATGCTGCGCTGCATAATCAAAGCAGAGCGTAGTCGATAATTCAAATCGACCGGATTGTACATATGTACCACTCCAAAGCGGTTCACCTTATACTTCGACTGCTCTTTCTCCAGAAATTCCCTTTGCTCCTTTGCAAAAGGCGATTCAACACTCTCTTCCCATTCATCCTTTCCATCCCTATCAGTCTGTTCGTAGAGCAAAGAAAGGCGGCGTTTCAAGACCTCGTCATAAAAAGCTGCTTCAAAACAATCATTTACCTGATAGGCAGTTTCTTTGAAAGAAGCACGGTACAGATAGACAAACCAGACTACCATCAGCAGACAGCCGGCAATCAACCCGACAATCGAAAAGACTTTAAAAGAATATTGCTTGCGCACCTGCCGCTGCCGTTCGCTTTGCTTAGCTCCCGTAAGCGTATGTTCTGTCATGTCCAGCAAATGTTGCCCCGAGGCTTCTATATCTGCCCACCGGCTCTCCGATATCTGACTACGTACCTCACCTATCGGCAACCTCATCTTTTCTGCCAGCACATAAAAAGCAGACCGCTGCTTCTCAATATCATTACCTTGTTTAAGTATGGAATCCATTTGCCTGGCCCAACTGTACACCAGAAAAACAACCAAGAGAAGCGTAGGAAGGAACAAAAAGACTATATCCTTGACAAGCGGTATAAAAGGAGAAAACATGACAGCTTCAATGGCCTCTCCTTTCTTCTCATTCAACCAGGCTTTTTCCGAAAGAACAGACTTGAACCGTACATATACCGAACGCTTGCTTCTGTCCGTCGCAGGACGGATATTTACAGTCCGGTCTATATTTTTCCATTTCAGTTTCTTCTCTACCAACCTCGCCATCACATCTAATGGAATGGCGACATGATATACATCTTCGAGAAAGGAAGCTGCCTGCTGATAGTTTAAAAACATCTCATCTTCGAAAGACCTGATACTGTCTTTGGATAGATACGAGTAAAAAGGGATAGTCATGTCAGGAAACGGTAAATTATTAATCTCGTTGTCCACCGTTTCGATAAAAGCCAGACGGAAACATTCGTTCAGTGCGCGTTCCGCCTCTTTCTTGGTATTGTCGTAAGCATACATCATACCACCAATCTGCACCACAATTACCAGTAGCAGCCCTACAATAGAAAGGATATAGAGTGAACGAAGTTTCATCTTACCTATTATTTTGAGGACAAAGATAGCATTTTATCATAGAAAAAGAACTGATACAAAAAAGATAGCCTTGGACTTTTATTTATCCAAAGCTATCCATACAAGTACAATCCCTGCGATAGAGACGTCTACAGAATTATTTGCGAAGAGTCAACTTATCAATCCCAAAGAAACCGGTATCATGTCCCGGAGCCAGTGCAATCGACTCAATCTGCAACTCATTCTTTCCTTTTTTCAAATTGACCCGCCCAAGATTCACCAAAAGCAGAGACACTTCTCCATTGGTCAGACTGACTTCCGGAGTAATCACCTTATCATTTACACGAAGGGCAAATGTACCATAATCAGGCGCCACAGTGAACTGTATTTTCGCATAATAAATTCCTTCCACTTCACTGTCAAAAACTAATGACAGCTTATCTCCCGGTTTAAACTCTTTCCAGTAGAGCTGCATACCCTCACTCCACAAGGGGTGGAAGTTGGTCTGCAATTCAACGGAACCCATATGCCCCGGACGAGGCTGCATGACTTCGCCCTCCACAACCAGACTCATCCCTGAACCGAAAATATCTGACGGTTGGTTGGCAACCCGTTCGCGTACATCGCTCACAAAGGGTTTCGGCTGTATTTCGCCTCCGGGAAGCATATACCAGAAGGTTATCGGAGCATAATTAAGGTGTATATTCGACCAATCGAATAACTCCATGTCAAAGCGCAGGCTCCGGGTAAACGGAATCGCATCCAAACTACGAACACGGGTATTCTGCGCCAAACCTATGTGAGCATAACAACCATCTCCTATGGGTTGGGCAACAAAAGGATGGTTTATCCACGGTTCATAGCGCCCCCAGGCATAGCCATAATAATCTTCTGTACCCGTTCCAAAGTGTGACGGAAAGGTTTCACCGTCCACATACACCTTTTCATCTCCTTCTCCCCACCAACCCAAGTTGGGGTTATAGACAGTAACCGCATCTCCCACATACACGCCCCTACCTTTAAGATCGGCAAACGTAAGGTCCTGGGCAAACTCATCGCCCCGGGCATGGATATGCGTAAACTGCTGCCATGTGGTACCAAAGTGCATGGAGCGCTCATCCCACTGCCACTTTCCACTAACTGCAGCAGCCTTGGATATCTCCACCGGCTGTTCCCCATAATTGGTCAAGGTAATCGTACAGTTCCGCTCAAAAGGCATCACCCACCATGCACTCATCACATCATCCTGCACGGCCCGCGTATACCACGTACCAGTTGCAACGGGATAATAGCCTACCCCAAAAAACTCACCGACCGGAGCCCAGACAGTTAGTTCCCCATCAAAGGCAATGGACAAGACCGTAGAGCGAAGTGCTTGGCGACGGTCATCGGCATCAATCCGCATCGAAAGACGACGAATGGCACGAGAGCCGTCAATCGTAAAACTACGGCTTTCACCCGGAGCCAGAGAAGCCGCCAGATTGAGCGTACTTTCTCTTCCCGCAAGCGGAGTATCAATACCAGGTGTTCCTTCCGACAGCTTCTTATTGACAGCAGCTATCAGCCGGGCATTCTTCTTCAACTCTTTGGCCGAGAAAGAAATCACCTTGACCGGAGAAGTATAAGTGCGGTAATTGATAGCATAGTATACAATGGTCTTACTCTCAATTTTCCCCTCCGGAGTAATCTTCAAGTCCGGCGATTCGATAGTCACCTTGCACCGCTTGGCATAAGGTATGGGCAAATATAAATTATGCCCTCTTTCTTCCATCGGAGCCTCATCGGGTACTGAAGTTGAAAGAGGTTCTCCACAAAGGACTTGTCCGCTCAATATATCACGTACATTGCCTTCAATTACCGGTTTTTCCTCATTGTCTATGTAGATACGCAGAGTCCCTTGTCCCCGATTTATGCCGGAGAAAGTCATCCAGAAACGAACTATGGCACCGGGGCCTTCGGCATCCATCATCACATATTCCGTCCTCCCTCCGTTCTCTTCCTGGCGGATAAACTGTCCTTGGTCGAAATTACCAAACCAGGCACGCTTATCCGTCATGTTATGCGAACTACGGTCGTAGCTACTGAACTGCTTACACGTATAGGCATTTTCGGGCCAACGCGCCAGCACGGAACGGTCTGTCATCTCATGCAACAATATCTTAAGAGAGATAACCGGGTCGGCCATAGCCAAACCGCTATAGAGAAATATCAACTGAATTACAAAAACTAGTTTTTTCATCATAACCGATTATTTTAGTAAATCTCCATCTCATTGATGCGTAACACCTTTCCTCCTGCATGCTGCATAGGACGGGTTATCATCAAGCGTACATAGCGTACCTGCGCCGGAGTGTCAATCATACGTGATACGACATTCTGCCGGTTTCCATCTATATTGTCAAGTGTCTTCCATTCTTCAGTCTGGCTGTTTCTGCCTTGCAGGAAGCAAGCGGAAGTAATGTACCCTTTGTCCTCACGGCCTGCATTCACCAGTTTCCAACCGCTCACAGTTTTCGCCTCACCCAAATCAAAATCCACATAATTCAACGCACTTCCCACTTCACACCATTTGGTATCGACATCCCCGTCAACGATACGTTCGGGCTTCTCATTATCATTAAAATAGCCGGAATAGGCGATAATCTTCGCACCCTTCAACAGGTTTTCTTTTTCCACCTCCACACTGTTCAACTCCATCTCATTGTCACGGATGGCTGTATGGAACAAGCTAGTGGCAACCTGAACGGGTTTCAGAGTTTCCTCCACCAATGTGGCAGCAAAAAGAACAACCTTTTCATTCTTCGGAAGTATAAGGCTGGCAGCACCTGCCGGAATATCGACACCGAACTTGAACATATAAGTAAACTCATAGGCCTCATCGGCTGTAGGAGAGTGGCGGTGAGTTCCCACATAAGCCACTTCGGCATCCTTCAGATAACCTTTGGTATGTCCCGAATGTCCCCACTGTCCGACAAATCCGGTATAGGAAGGTACAATGACCTCACTCTTGTTCCCTCCGCACCGGAAAGTGGCGGCATAGTCCCCGTCCGTAGCGGCAGTCAGAAAATACAGTTTATTATACTTTTTACCTTCCGGTAGAACAATAGTATCACCATTGCACGTCATTCCGTTGGCGGCATCTTTCTCGCCGAGCTGGAAAGGAATCCCGTTTACAGTCAGGGATTCGGGCAACAGTTCTGCCGCAAACGAATAACCCGACTCAAAATTAGCTTCACCGCGGAACTCGTTGAATGAGGAACATTTACAGTTATAGGACAACGGTAAAGAGGCATACTGCAATTGATAAGCGTCCTCGCCCGATGACTTCAAACGTACCTTGAATGTCTTTATAGAATAAGGCTTTATACTTACAGACAGCCCGTTTCCACTGAATTCGGCCGAACCGATACTCTTTTCAGTGCCATCCGCTTCGCAGGCACTGGCAATCTCGCCTGCAAAAGAAAGTACCGCATCCTGCACCTTCTCACCGCCTATCTCATAGACACGCACTACATACTCATCCGAGTTCTCGGCTTTCTTCAATGCCTTGATAATGACATTGCGGTTATTGGAAGAGACGAAAGAGAACTCCTTACCCAATGTACCCCTATGTTTATCGGTACGGAAAGCTTTCAGCTTCTGGTTCAATATCTCCGCCTTCTCTATGGTGACAGCCTTGTCAAGTCCACCGGCATGACCCACCAGACTGTATGTAAAGCAATGATGCCCGAAGTCCTGGCGGTTCTGGTAAGCATAATCCTTGTCTGTTTCGGGGGTATGCAGCAGGGTCAGGCGGAGGGTGTTGTCGTCCGGCTTGTCCCAGCCGTATTTGCTGTCATTCAAGACAGACACGCCATAGTTTCCACTACGGTCAGTCAAATCGGCCCAATACTGTGCATAGACTTCGTAGGCAGTCTCCGTATTGTTGCCCCGCCTCACACTTCCAAGTCCCAAATCGTAGGTGGCTTCCGTATTTGCCATGTTCAAAGGAAATTCGGCCTTCAACAAAGCATTGGACAACTGCCAGTCCACCTCATTGTAAAAGTCTATGCGGTCGGCACGGCTACCCTCATACAAACGGATGTACTGCTTGAAGAGTGACTCTCCATAACGTTTCTCGATGCAGAGTGACTTGCGCAGCTCACCATCCTCCACCAGTGTCATCTTCACATCCTCTGTGATGGAAACCGGTTCCCGGTCTATAGTCTCCTTCAAGATCTCCCAAGCAGGCCACATGTAGGACCTGTTCTGCGTGAAGAGTGCCAGACGAATGGATTTACCGGATTTCACCAGCTCCTTGCCGTTCTTCTTGTCAAACAACGAAACGATATCACCCTTTGTATCCAGCGTTATCTTATAAATGGAATTCTCCAATGCATTGGAATCCACAGATACCCGGGTGTCAGCCGACGGACCAGAAGTACGGACATCATATACCGCATAACCGGTAGCGGGCACAATAGCCTCTATCAAGAGTCTGGCTTTACCGTCAGCATAGGACAGCAATTGGGCGGCCACTTTCCGGCCATTCATATCATATACGGTAATCCCTTTCGGTTTCTTTGGCAAGGCAAGTTCCACCTCTGCCATATCGGAAACCTGGAATCCAAGCGCATTGTAAAGCACCACCGGTATCTCTTTCACCCTGGTATCCATCTTTCTTGCCACAGCGTCAATGGAGGAAGTAAGAATACCGGAGAACTGCTTGAGGGAAATCAACTCGTCATTCCATGAGAATTCATAAGCCCGCGGTATACTTGTTCCCGTAAGGTCATCATGGAACTGATGGAAAATGAAACGCTGCCAGTTCTCAGTCAATGCAGCTCCGGAATAGGAAGCTTGGTTCAGCCATTCGGCTACAACGGAAGAGCGTTCCGCTGCATCCCCCAAAAGCTCATTCTGACGGTTGTACAGCTTCATGGCAGCCTGGGAAGTATAACATCCGGTACCGTGAACATCCATCAACAGTTCACCGTTGAACTTGGGCAGTTCCGGATGGCTTGCGTAAGGCTGGAAGTCTTTATATATCCGGTCACTCGTGGCACTGACAATCTGCAACGGACCATTGCCTTGCAAGCCTTTCTCTACGGCACGTACAGACTCCAATGTAGGTGAACCGCCTATGTCTCCCGTACCGTAATAGCGGTAGACCATGTGAAGCGGAGAGTGGCCGGTCAATTCCAACAAGTCCTTGTTTTCCGACAGGTCCCCGTCCTCAAAACGTTGGTTATAATCATATCCATGGGTCATCATGATGGTAGAGCCGTCTATACCTTGCCATAAGCCGACAGTGAAAGGATATTTGTCGTTACCGTAGAACGGTTTGTTGCGCCACTGCAACTTCTGGGAGGAGAAGCCGATCAGTCCGCAATGGGACGCAATGGCAGGAAGTGTCCAGCCAAAACCGAAACAGTCCGGCAAGAAAATGTCCGTGCTCTCCACACCGAATTCCTTCCGGTAATAATCCTGGCCGAGCATGATGTTACGAATCGCAGACTCTATGGAAGGAACCAGCGTATCAGTGGCATCCCAGCTGGCTCCACTAATATGCCAACGACCGCTCTCTATGAATTTCTTCATCTCTTCGTATTGCGCCGGATAATATTCTTTCATCCAAGCATACTTGACCGCACCTTCAAAATTAAAGATGTATTCCGGATATTGCTTCAGCAGAAACAAATTCTGACTGATCGTGTTCCATACATAATCCTTAATTGTGGTCTGGATATCCCAGTTCCACTGTGTGTCCAAATGTGCATCAGACACCATGTAGGCTTTCGGTTTTTGCGCCTGAGCACCATTCTGAGCATAGGTACCGCCACCCATTAGCAAGGCGGATACCAATACTGCAATCTGTTTTTTCATTTTCTGTTTATTTATTGTTTATTGTGTTTAAAGGTTTTATTCATTGTAATTCGCTGATCTCGGCGAAAAGCTCAATCATACAAGCATTCTCCAGTAGACTTTTGAACTGCTCTTCTCTGTGGCCCGACCAATCATTACTAAACAAGCCATTCTCATCACGCGTATAGTTCCAGGCATAATCCGCATTCTCAATCATGGTCTTTATGTACGCCTCATTCCTATCAACCAGATATAGTGCCTTCAAGCCCCTGAACAAGATTACATTAAACCAAGGAGTTCCCGGGAAGAATTTCATCTCTCCTATTGCAATAGGCTGTACCTTCAGAAAGAAACGGCAGGAACCCTCGGCTGTCTGCTGCGCCTCCTTCAGGTAACGCTTTTCTCCAGTTGCCTGATAGAGAAGTACACCGGCCTGAATCATCTGCCCGCTGTTATAAGTATATTTGGCCGGATCCACTTTTCCCTGCAAATTCTTGTTGTCCCAATATACAAAGTCAGAAGGGTCACAAAGATTGTCACGGGTCCATTGATAGGTCTTCTTAGCTTGCTCAAGGTATTTCGCATCCTTAGTCAACTTAAACAGCTTCATACAGAGAACAGTAGCCGGAGCATTCGAACAAGTATTTTTTGATTCTTTCTTCTGTTCGCACCAATAGATTCCTCCCCCCAACTCTTCGGACCATCCGGAATAAATATAGTCATGCAGCTGGATGGCTTTTTCCAGATACTCCTTGTCACCAGTCCGTTCATAGTAATCACAGAAATCAATGGCCACCCAGTCATTGTCATCGTAATAACGATCATTATGACCTGCAAAAGCCGGATACGACTGGTAACAATGGGGAATCCGGGTAGAGTCCCAATAAAGGTCCAGTCCCGGCTTTATCTGCCGGTCCATCAGTTTTCTGTACTTCTTTTGCCCGGAAACCTTATACAAAGAAACACAACCGGATACCAAGGCTGAATAAGGCCACAAAAAAGAGACCTCCTGCTGGTTAACAACAACGCCGGTATTGGCCGTATATGTAATTCTCTGCTCCGGGTTTCTTGGATAAGTTTCCGTCAGCAGGCCATACTTCTCCACTTTATAGAGAGTAAGTATCTGCTGAAGCAAAGAATCGGCTCGTTGCAGATAGATTTGTTTGCTTGTCTGTGCAGACAAGCAAACCGGTAACGAGAGAGCTATTAATAAAAATAAATTCCTAAGCTTCATATCCAATTCAAGTCAAGTGATTATTATTCCAGCTTCATATCGGCACACATCAGGAAAGCATTGTATGGCCCCCACATGGACATGATGAACCAAAGCTGGTCATCATTGTCTTTCAACGGATGTATGTAAGCGCAATACAAAGCTGGATATCTGTCCGCTTCTGCCAATACTTTCGGCTCGCTCCACTGGACGAGATCCTTCGATGTACAATAAAGAATGGCATGCCTTTTGGTCAAAGGAGTCTCGTCATGATTCGGATCATAATTATAAGTCAGAATCCAACGCTCAAACTTCTTGTGCCATATCAGCGACGCTTCTCCTACGGGACCTCTCAATACCGGAGTAGCGGCAGCCTCATTTCCACGTATCCACTCTTTACTTTCACCGTTCCAGTATTCATAGGCCTTCATATCCAGAAGATCTTTCTCAAGGAAACGCGCCAGATACGCAGCATCACCACGTCCGGCCTGTGTGCCGAGCATATAAATCCATCCGTCACGTTTGGCATAAGCCACTTGCGAAAAATGACTGTCGGGAGAAAAAGTCACCTCTTCACGCCGCTCCCATGTCCGACCGTCATCATTGGAAGTATAGACAGAAGAAAAATTGGTAAGCCAGCGTCCATGAGGCGCTCCCCAATCATAGATGTTCATAATATGGACACAATCCGTTTTACCGGCCCGAATAGCACTCGTAGGGATGGAAGTCTGGTATACCTCCGGATTCGTCTTACCGCCCGCACATACCTCAAGCGCCTTACCATCGGCATCAAGCAGCATTGAATCTATTTTAAGACCGTCTGTAAGCTCTGTATCCGATGAAAAAGCCAGTACGTTGGAACGCCAGTTGGAACCATTGCCACCATTTTTATTCACGACAAAACCTTCTCCACTGGTATCTCCGAAAAACATGCCCACACGGTTTCCATCCATATGCCACATTAACCCCAAATCCGTTCCATATACATCAAAGTCAGGTCCGGTATTATTGGGATTCAGCAATGTATCTCCCGGCAAAGGATCACCCGTGACACGGGATATCATGCGTACATTATCAATACACAGCGTTTTTTCACTATCAGCATCCTTACAAGCCATATTGCCCGTCAAACTACAGGTAACAAGCCCGAACAGTAAAATTTGTTTAGTTCTCATTCTTATCAATTCCATATACAAGTACACATTCCCACATCTATTCCTTCATTCTTTCCAGGATAATCAGTCCCAGTTCAAACTGGTCCCCACCGTTATTATTTCTCACATGGAAAGTGACCGAATTGGTTTGTTCCGTCAAATTGATGTCTCCTACATGTACTCTGTCTTTAGACACTTCTTTGTCTTTCTTAGTAGAGATCCATCCGGACAGTTGCTTCTGGCGTTGCCAAACCTGGAAGTCGGCACCATTCGGTTTCTCGAAATAGTTTATCAGCACTTTATATTTTCCTTCGGGCACATCGTTCAGCATGATGCGCACTACTCCTCCATGCTGGGTGGTCATACGGATTCCACGCTCATTTGTTACCTGGACACCTCCACCAAGACTCAGCTGCATCAATTGAGGGAAATAAATATGTTCTGTCGGCTGATATACAGTGCGTAATTCAGCAGTAGGCTCTTCTCTGCCTTGCAATGGCTGGGCTGCATAGAAGAATCCAACAGATGTATAATCTACCGGGAAATTATTTTTTACTTCACCATGTTCCATTCCATGATAGATTTCCTTCTCATAGGACATTTTGTCGGCCAAGAAGAAACGGTATCCACCGGTTCTGGCCATCGGAAGTGAATAATCCAGACAACCATGGAGAGGGAGGCTGTTTCCTCTGTCCCAACGATCCAATAAAGCATACCAGCCACCGTTGTAATAGTCTTCGGAACCGGTGCCGTGCAGACGCATTTTATTATCTACGTAAGTGCTGTCGTCCCCTTCGAAGAACAAGGTCATTCCCGGACGCAGGCCTTGTGCCTGATGGATGGTTCCTACATAATGTCCTTTTCCTTTTTGTGCAGCAAACTTATGGAAAATGCCGAGAGGAGTTTTCTCTCTACGCCATACAGAATAGAACTTACCCTCTTCCTTCACATTACGCTTATTACTGTTATAGTACACTTTAACGTTTACAGAAATAGGAGATTGCTGAATACCTTCTCTCTTTTTATAAATCATCTTCATAGAAGCTGACTTGTCAAAAGGCATTGGCAGATAGCAGTAGTTGGAAGTACCTTGCTTACCCATTAAGATACTCCGCATTGCTCCTTTTCCATAGGCATATCCAAAAAAATCAGCAACGGGGGCATAAATAGCCTCCACCTTCTCATTATCCCATTTAGCTGAAAGAATCACATCTTTGTATAAACCTTCAAAAGATGTTCCGCCATCAATCGACATACCTACAATACGTCCCGGTTCTGCCATCTCAAAGAAAGAAACTTCTTCTCCCGGACTCAGTGTAAATACCTTTTCTTCCGTCTGTACACCAGCTGATTTTCCAAAGGTATAATTCGTTACAGCAGGAGACAAGTCAGCCCATATTCTATTCACCTCAGCCAACAAATCCTTATCCTGCTGTGAGAATTCACCGGTATAGGTTTCCACCTTCTTTCCCGGCAGGTTACGGTATTGTATCTGAATGAATTCCAATTTAGGTCCATCGAAAACAATTTTACAGGACTTTTTATACGTAATGGGCAGATAACAATAAAAACCACCGATTTCATTGCCACAAACGGGCTTTGTAAACGGATAAACCTTACCGGAAAACAAATCCGAGAACTTTATTTTCAAACCAGGTTCCTTTTCTCCGTCAAAGTAAAAATAGAGCATATTATCTGTCGGTGTAGGCGTCCAAATACGATTAATTACTCCAGGGCCCTCCATTTCTGCAATCACCAGTTTATCCCCTTCCTTTCGGAGGAAAGAATAAGTTCCGGCAAAACCATCGTCGTTACCCCATGTTCTGTCATAACTCGAAAACTGCTCCACATAAGAACCGGTACGATACTCGGGCAGTTTATCCACTCTTTTCAACAATTCCAACTCATCTGTCCATCTGTACGGGTTTTGAGCTGTAACATACATCCCTGCCAGCAGAAAAGCGAACAAGAAAATCAAGAAACTTTTTTTGTTGATATTCATTACATTTAAATTTATGAATCCATTGATAGAGAAAAGGCAGGAAGGGATTATGTTGCTCTCCAGCATCCCTTCTTGCCGTTTTCCCTTTAATAATAAAAGCTTATACTATCCATAAAACGTCAATCAATTCCCCTCCGGCATTACCACCATAACGTTCGTACCAAAGAATTTAGCCCATTGGGTGTTGTCAGGACCTGGTTACAATTCAATACTGACAATTCCGTCTTCAGCCTGTTCAATGGCAATATTTTGCCAACATATTGGCAACATTGTGCCAACACGATGGCAAAGTCTTGCCAACAAAGTGGCAAGACTTAAAAAAGAGTAATACTTAGAGATATGGACCTATACGAAAAAGAGGAGAACTATTTATTCATTTCCCCAAAGAGTTGCTTTATTACCCTTAGCTTTACGCCAAGCGTCACGCCAACGATGTATGTCCATGTGATTGATGAAAGGCTTCGGTGCTCTTTGTGCTTTCGTAGGAGCTTCAGGAAGAGCAACAGCTGAATCTTGATACCAATAGGCAACGGTTGCCAAATCCAACGTCAAATTATTATTAGAACCATGCTCTATCGTTCCTTTAACACTCTTCTCAAAGAAGATGGGATCAGCTATGAAGAAGCGGTAAACATGGGTACGTCCCAACCAGCCGATATCATTATTCACACGAGGATACCCGAAATAAGGATGCGAGAATGCCTCTTTAGGGCACCAGGAAGTATTGAAGAAATCTTCCGTACCCGTTCCTATCAATGAAGGTGTTTTTTCTCCGTCAATAAACCACATATCATCTCCTTCACCATACCACATAGTAGTAGGACAGTGTACATAGTAGTTAATACCAACGAAATGACCTTTTCCTTGTGTCTCTACAAACACGTAATTGTCCTTACCAGTAGTATTCGGTTTCTGCTCTCCGGTAAGCCCCCATTCCGTTTCACCTTCGGGAAGGGCCTCCGTGAGGTTATGGTTGTACCACGCATGGAATCTGCCCATATCTTTGGGAAGCTTGTCCATTTCCAGATAATCTACGTAGAAATAGAAGGCATCAATGTTCCTGTCACTTTGATTCTCGATTTCAATACGTGCGCCTTTCTCAAAAGGCATAGTGAAATAGCATGACATGCCGGTACCGTTTTCAGGACCTGATGAAAGAGGCAATGATGCATAATTATATCTTTCGTCCCATCCCTGCCCAAAGAAAGGTCCGATAGGAGACTCTACCGAGGGATAGTCGTTTCCATCCCAATACATGCGAATGATAATGTCGTTTCTGCTCAAAGTGGGAGGTGGAGGCGCAATCGTCACCCAAATGTGGTTGATGACTCCCGTTCCCTTGATGTCTGCAATGATGCGTTTCTCACCTGGTTTGAAGGGCTCCAAGTGATCTCTGTTACCTCCGGTAGGATCTGTACTGGAGATTCTTTTGTTTTTTACACCCGACTTCAACTTTGCCAAGTCAAACATTTCGTTCGTCATGTTCGACTGTGCAAAAACAGTAGGAAAGTACAATCCCAGAACAAGGGAGAGTAACAAACTGAATTTTGTAATTCTTTTCATAAATTTTTGTTTACATTGATTAATTAGATGATTAATATTCCAATAAATAAGGTTTCTCATTGAATGTTTTCCACAGCAATTCTCCAAACAATGTATTGGCCCATGCAAACCAGCTCCTTGTGAATTTCTTGGGATCATCCTTGTGGAACGACTCGTGCATGAACCCGGTACCGGCATGCGTTTTCTGGAGCATCTGGATACATTGCTGTAACTCTTCATCGTCTTGAGCAGTCAGGGCTTTCATTATCAGGCTCATCGGCCATATCATGTCCGTACCAATATGATGTCCTCCTATCCCTTCAAAATAAGAACCTTTAAAGAAGTAAGGATTGTATTCCGACCATACAAATCTTCTGGTATTGGCATAAATTGCATCATCACTATCAACACCACCCAGATAGGGTAACGCCAGCAGATTAGGGACGTTGGCATCATCACTAAGATAAGCAGATCCAAAGCCATCTATTTCAAAAGCATAGATTTTACCGAACTTCGGATGATTCACCACGGCATAAGTCTGCAAAGCATTATAAACTTCTTTACTCAACGCCAATAGTTCATCAGCCAGTACATTGTCTTTGGTTATCTTTTGAACCATTTCGGAAGCCTGCCTCAAACTGGCCACCGCAAAGAAATTGGACGGGACAAGAAAAGGAAAGATGGTAGCATCATCACTAGGCCTGAAAGTAGAACAAATCAATCCGACCGGATTTACTTTATAGCCCACTCCACCCATAGGAACAGCATCTATAGCCCATTCCGAAGTTCTGCGAAAGCTATAAGGCCCGTTACCATCTTTTCTCTGCTGTTCCTTGCAGACCCTTAAAATGGTTTCTATCGCCTTCTTCCATTGCGCATCGAAAGGAGAAGCATCATTTGTCTTTTTCCAGTATCCATATGCCAGGCGAATGGGATAGCAAAGCGAATCCAACTCGTATTTACGCTCATGAATACCCGGTTTCATCTCCGTATGATCGCTGTTCCATCTTGTATACTTCGTATCATCATCATAAAAGGCATTGGCATACGGATCCTTCAATATAAAGGAGGTCTGCTTATTGATAACGCCAATTATCAGTCTTTGCAGGTTCTTATCTTCAGACATGAAATCCAAATACGGATATACTTGGGCAGAACTATCCCTTAACCACATGGCATCAATATCACCGGTAATCACATATGTATCCGGTCGGCCATCCTTTTCTGAATAAAAAACGGTTGTGTCCAACGTATTCGGAAAACAATTCCCAAACAGCCAGCCCAGTTCTTCATTCTTGACCTTCTGTTTAAAAGTAGCAATGGCCTTTTCAATGGCAGGACTTTTGAAGTTCCTTTCCGATATAGGCTTCCTTACTGTTGGAAACGACGAAAAAGAGGTAGCTGTCGAAGCTACGCCTGAATTCGCAAGCATCAAGTTTTTATTCAGCGCATATCCTGCCCCCAAAAGGCCCACTCTCTTTATAAAATTTCTTCTATTCATGTTATAAATCCATTGATTAAAAATATTATCCTGGAACAATCTTCTTATCCTAACAAACTAACAACTGATTGAAATACAATTTCAACTGATAAACATCACCCTTATAACCTTCTGATATGTAATAGCGCTCCTCCATCCTTTGCCAGATTCAGTTCAATGATATCCTTCCTTGTAACTTTCCGCACCAGTCTGTCCAGATTGTTTGGATTCCGCTCCACATCCTCCGCATCGGTATAGATCGTTGCCTGGTAATCTCCCTCACTAAGGAAGTCCAATTTCAATTTCAGATTCCTTTCCGCACCGTTGTTTAGCGAGCCTACCCACCAGTCCAAACCGCTCCTGCGGGCCACCGTGACATGCTCATTCATCCTTGCCAGCGGAACTCTTATC
>NZ_QTMH01000024.1:0-39551 GCF_003603065.1 Bacteroides sp. AF20-13LB | reverse complement strand
GCAAAGTTACTACAAAAAAGTGAAATGCGGAAAGATATAGTGATAGAATTGAGTTACAAGGGTTTTGGTTGAAGTGGCGATAATCCGTGAAGCCATTACAATCCCTGCCGAAGCCAAATCCTGACGCCGCTACGTTACTTGTTCGTAACCATGCCCGAAAATGCGACAAACGGGTACGAATAGCGAAACAAGGCTCTAAGGAATAGTGAGTTATCCATAACTCATGCGAAAAATCAGGTTACGGAAAAAGATTGCGCCGTTCCTCCCCGTTTTGCGTACCAACACCGGACTCTTCACCAACTAATTTTGAAACCCAAAAATTAAGGACAATGAAGAGTACATTTTCAGTAATCTACTACCTCAAGCGTCAGGTAGTGAAAAAGGACGGGACAGTTCCCGTCATGGGACGCATCACGGTGGACGGCAGCCAGACACAGTTCAGCTGCAAACTGACTGTCGATCCGAAACTGTGGGACACCAAAGGTGGACGTGTCACGGGCAGAAGCACGGCGGCACTCGAAACGAACCGTATGCTTGACAAGATGCGGGTACGCATCAACAGGCATTATCAGGAAATCATGGAGCGTGACAACTTCGTCACGGCGGAGAAGGTGAAGAACGCCTTTCTCGGACTGGAACACCGCTACCACACGCTGATGCAGGTGTTCCGCCAGCACAACGAGGACTACGAGAAGCAGGTGGAGGCAGGCATGAAAGCCAAAGGCACGCTGCTGAAGTACCGCACCGTTTACAAGCACATGCAAGAGTTCCTCGACATCCGCTACCATGTGAAGGACATCGCCCTAAAAGAGCTTACCCCGGCTTTCATCTCCGACTTCGAGATGTTCCTGCGCACGGACAAGCACTGCTGCACCAATACCGTGTGGCTGTACGTCTGCCCGTTACGGACGATGGTATTCATCGCCATCAACAACGAGTGGCTGACGCGCGACCCGTTCCGCGAGTATGAAATCAAGAAGGAGGAAACAACACGCAGTTTCCTGACCAAAGATGAGATCCGCCTGCTGATGGAGGGGAAACTGAAAAACGCCAAACAGGAATTGTACCGCGACCTCTACCTGTTCTGCGCCTTCACGGGGCTGTCGTTCGCGGATATGCGCAACCTTACGGAAGAGAATATCCGCACCTACTTCGACGAACACGAGTGGATAAACATCAACCGCCAGAAAACGGGCGTGGTGTCCAACATCCGCCTGCTCGACATCGCCAACCGCATAATCGGCAAATACCGGGGACTGTGCGGGGACGGCAGGATATTTCCCGTTCCGCATTATAACACGTGCCTTGCCGGTATCCGTGCCGTCGCCAAGCGTTGCGGCATCACCAAGCATATCACGTGGCATCAGAGCCGCCACACGGCAGCCACGACGATATTCCTCTCCAACGGTGTTCCCATCGAAACGGTCAGCTCCATGCTCGGACACAAGAGCATAAAGACGACGCAGATTTACGCAAAGATAACCAAAGAGAAGCTCAATCAGGACATGGAGAACCTTGCCGCAAGATTGAACGGCGTCGAGGAATTTGCAGGTTGCACCATCTAAAAAGAAAAGCCATGAAACGTGACACAATCATCATCGAGGACAAGGCAGTCAGCGTAACCGGTAACGACGTGTGGATGACCGCCACCGAAATAGCCGGATTGTTCCATACGACCGTCCCGGCAGTGAACGCCGCCATCAGAGCCGTCCGCAAGTCGGACGTGCTGAACGACTACGAGGTGTGCCGCTACATGCAGCTTGAAAACGGGCTGCACGCGGACGTGTACGCCCTTGAAATCATCATCCCGGTCGCTTTCAGGGTGAATACCTACAACACCCACCTGTTCCGCACATGGCTGGTGGGAAAGGCACTCTCACAAGAGAAACGGCAGACATACGTGATGTTCATACAGAACGGAAAAGCCGGGTATTGCTGATTGCACATACCCCATAAGACAAGTAAACGGGTAGCACCACAAAAGGTGTCACCCGTTTACTTTTTCATGAAACCGCCTCACTCCAGCGGCTTGCGGTAGTTCGCTTCCAGTACCCCGCGCAGCCCCGTTTCCGGGTAAAGCACCTTCCCTCCCAAAAGTATGAAGGGCAACACGCGGTTGTTGCGGTATTCCTGCAAGGTGCGCCGGCTCACACGGAGCAGTTCCGACACCTCGCCGTCCGTCAGGTAACGTTCCCCGTCCAGCGGAGGACGGTAGCTTTCCAGAAATGCGGACAGCCATTTCGAGCCTTTGCGCATATCCTGCACCACAGAGGCTATCGGCTCGTCTTCCATCGTAAAAACATCGTTGTTCTCGTTCATCATAACTTCGGATTCAGTGGGTGAATAAATCAAATCATCTGCCGTGCGGATAGAGCGTGCCGACAAGCGGTATCAGCCGCTTCACCTCCTCTGGCTTGTAATAGAACCTGCGGTTTATCTGCGAGTAGCCGATAAGCCGCCTGTCACGCAGCGTCTGCAACGTGCGCGGGCTTATTCTCAACTGCCCGCAGACCTCCTCGCCCGTGAGCCATCTTTCCATGCGCCCCGTGTCGCTTTTGCGCCTCAGGGCGGCGACCTTCTCCGAGAGTGCGCCGAATGCCGCCACCATCATCTCGAAAGTCTTTTTCTCGATAGATACTATTTCCATATTCATGTCATTTAGAGTTTGCCGCAAAGGTAACGAAACGGCATACAAGACGTATCGTTTTCCGCTGAAAGGCTGCCTGTTGCGCCGTTTGACCGGGTTACGGAGCCATCTTCCGCAAAAATCTTACGTGAGTCACGTAGTGAGTTGTTAAAGCCCCTTTTGTTTATTGCCGAATTTTGTCGCAGAAACAAAAAGAAAGGACTGAACATGAAAGTGATAACAATGGAAAGTTCCGCCTACAAGGAGATGATGGCGCAGATTGCGAACATCGCAGGGTACATCCGCGAGGCAAGGGACGAGAAGAAACGGAAGCGGGAAACCGAAGACAAGCTGCTTGACACGGCACAGGCGGCGAAGATGCTCAACGTGAGCAAGCGCACCATGCAGCGTATGCGCACCGACCACCGTATCGAGTATGTGGTGGTACGCGGAAGCTGCCGCTACCGCCTTTCCGAGATACTGCGGCTATTGGAGGACAACACAGTAAGGAACGAGGAAGGGACAATAGACACCCTGTTCCACAACCACACGCTGCGCACGGGCGGCAAACCAAAAGGAAGGAGGACATAGGTCATGGAACTGCTCACACGAAACAACTTCGAGGGCTGGATGCAGAAGCTGATGGAACGGCTCGACCGTCAGGACGAACTGCTGCTGGCGATGAAGGCTGAGGGGAAACAGCCCACTATCACGGAAAGCATCCGCCTTTTCGACAATCAGGATTTGTGCATGTTGCTCCAGATAAGCAAACGCACCCTCCAACGCTACCGCAGCGTAGGCGCATTGCCCTACAAGACGCTGGGCAAGAAGACCTATTACAGCGAGGAGGACGTGCTGACATTCCTTTCCAACCATATCAAGGACTTCAAAAAGGAAGATATAGCCTTCTACAAGGCTCGTATCCATAATTTCTTTCATAAATAACCCATTAAAACATTTTTCAGATGGCAAAGAAAAAAGACGAAAAGGACGTGCTGGTAGTCCGTGACGAGAAGACAGGCGAGATCAGCGTGGTAGCCGGGCTGAACGCGGACGGCACACCCAAGCGCACCCCCGCAAAAGCGGAGAACGCGCAGAGTTTCCTGCAATTCGACCGACATGGCGACGTGCTGGACAACTTCTTCAAGAACTTCTTCCGGCAGTGCAAGGAACCCAGCCGCTTCGGTTTCTACCGCATTGCGGCAGACCAAGCTGAAAATCTCTTAGAGGTGATGAAGCAACTGCTGAAAGACCCCGAAGCGAACAAGGAGCTGCTCGCCCCTCACAAGGTGGACACCTCCGACTATGAGAAGAAGGTGCAGGAAGAGATGGCAGCACAACAGACAGAGAAACAAGAACCTCAAAAACAGGAGAACATGGAACAACGGAAAGAACAGCAACAGGACAAATCCGAACAGATGCAGGGCAAACGTGGCTACCAGCCCATCGACGAGAGTAAAATCAACTGGCAGGAGCTGGAGGACAGATGGGGCGTAAAGCGGGACAACCTTGAAAAGTCCGGCGACCTTACGAAGATGCTCAACTATGGCAAGTCCGACTTGGTAAAGGTCAAACCGACCTTCGGCGGCGAATCATTCGAGCTGGACGCCCGCCTCTCCTTCAAGAAGGACGGTGAGGGAAACATCAGCCTCGTGCCGCACTTCATCCGCAAGGAGCAGAAGCTGGATGAGTACAAGGAACACAAATTCTCCGACAATGACCGGAAGAACCTCCGCGAAACGGGCAATCTCGGTAGGGTCGTGGACATTGTGGACAGGGAAACGGGCGAGATCATCCCCTCCTACATCAGCATCGACCGCAAGACGAATGAAATCACGGACATTCCGGCAAGCAGGGTGCGCATCCCGGAGCGCATCGGCAAGACGGAAATCACCACGCAGGAGCGGGACATGCTCCGCGCCGGACTGCCCGTACGCGACAAGCTCATCGAGCGCAACGACGGCAGAAAGTTCGTCACCACCCTGCAAGTGAACGTGGAGCAGCGCGGCGTGGAGTTCGTGCCGGGAACCGGCAAGTCGCCCCGTACCGCACAGACACAGGAAACCAAAGGCGACACATCGAAAAGTCAGGCGCAGGGCGGGGAAAATGCCGCACAGACCAAGAAGGAGCAACGCCGCAACACGTGGACGAACGAGGACGGCAGCATCCGCCCCATCAGCAAATGGAGCGGCGTGAGCTTCACCGACCAGCAGAAAGCCGACTATGTGGCGGGTAAAGCCGTGAAGCTGGAGAACGTGACCGACAAGCAGGGCTTCCATGCCACGATGTATATCAAGTTCAACCCGGAGAAGGGACGCCCGTACCGCTACGACACGAACCCTGACAATGCACAGCAGGTTGCTCCGTCCAACGAGAGCCGCACGCAGGTGGCGGTGAACAACGATGGCAAGACCAACGAGGCTACAAAGAATCTGAGAGAGCCGTTGCAGAAAGGTCAGACCAACCCGAAGGACGCCCGCCAGCAACAGCAGCAGGAGAAGCCGCAGAAGAAAACGGGCAAGGGCATGAAAATGTAATCCCGTGTCCGCCACTGAATCCAAAATAAAATCCAAAGTATCAACAAAAAAGAAGAAGACATGAAGACAATCATTGCAGAAAAGCCCTCCGTGGCACGTGAAATCGCCCGCATCGTGGGCGCGACAAAGAGAGAGGAAGGATATTTCGAGGGAGGCGGTTATGCCGTGACATGGGCATTCGGACACCTCGTTCAGCTTGCCATGCCCGACGGCTACGGCGTGCGCGGATTTGTCCGTGACAACCTCCCGATTATTCCCGACACATTCACGCTCGTCCCCCGTCAGGTCAGGACGGAGAAAGGTTACAAGCCCGACAGCGGCGTGGTGTCGCAGATAAAAGTCATCAAAAGACTGTTCGACACAAGCGAACATATCATCGTGGCGACCGATGCCGGACGCGAGGGAGAGCTTATCTTCCGCTACCTCTACCACTATACGGGTTGCACCACTCCTTTCGTGCGCCTGTGGATCAGCTCTCTCACCGACAAAGCTATCCGCGAGGGACTGCGGAAACTCGAAGACGGCAGCAAATACGACAACCTCTACCTCGCCGCCAAAGCGCGGAGCGAATCCGACTGGCTCGTGGGCATCAACGGCACACAGGCGTTATCCATCGCCGCCGGACACGGCACGTATTCCGTGGGGCGGGTGCAGACACCAACGTTGGCTATGGTATGTGAACGCTACTGGGAGAACCGCCGCTTTACGTCCGAAGCATTCTGGCAGCTCCATATCGCAACGGACGGTTGCGACGGCGAAGTCGTGAAATTCTCATCCTCCGAGAAATGGAAAGAGAAAGAACCGGCGATGGAACTATATAATAAGGTAAAGGCGGCAGGTTGCGCCACTGTCACGAAAGCCGAGCGCAAGGAGAAGACGGAGGAAACTCCCTTGCTCTACGACCTGACCACGCTCCAGAAAGAAGCCAACGCCAAGCACGGCTTCACGGCGGAACAGACGCTTGAAATCGCGCAGAAACTCTACGAAAAGAAGTTGATAACCTATCCGAGAACGGGAAGCCGCTACATCCCCGAAGACGTGTTTGCCGAAATTCCCAAACTGCTCGCTTTCATCGGCACACAGCCCGAATGGAAAGACAAGGTGCGGGCAAAAGCCGCCCCGACACGCCGCAGCGTGGACGACGGCAAGGTGACAGACCACCATGCCCTGCTCGTCACGGGTGAGAAACCGCTCTTCCTCTCCAAAGAGGACAATACCATCTATCAGATGATTGCCGGGCGCATGGTCGAGGCATTCTCTGAGAAATGCGTCAAGGATGTGACCACTGTCACGGCGGAATGTGCCGGAGTGGAGTTTACCGTAAAAGGCAGCGTCGTGAAGCAAACCGGATGGCGTGCCGTCTATGGCGAGGAAAAAGAGGAAATTACCATCCCCGGCTGGCAGGAAGGCGACACGCTGACACCGAAAGGCTCGTCCATTACCGAAGGAAAGACCAAACCCAAGCCGCTGCATACCGAAGCCACCCTGCTCTCGGCAATGGAAACGGCGGGCAAGGAAATTGAGGACGACGCACTGCGGCAGGCGATGAAGGACTGTGGCATCGGTACTCCCGCCACACGCGCCTCCATCATCGAAACGCTTTTCAAGCGCGGTTACATGGAACGCTGCAAGAAGTCGCTTGTTCCCACCGAAAAAGGACTTGCCCTCAATTCCGTCGTCAAGACGATGCGCATCGCCGATGTTGCCATGACGGGCGAATGGGAAAAGGAGCTGGCGCGTATCGAGCGCGGGGAACTGTCCGACGACACCTTCCGCAAGGAGATAGAGGCGTACACACGTGAGATAACCTCCGAACTGATCTCGTGCGACAAGCTCTTCGGCAGCCGTGACTCCGGCTGCGCGTGTCCCAAGTGTGGCACGGGCAGGATGCGGTTCTACGGCAAGGTGGTACGCTGCGACAACACGGAGTGCGGACTGCCCGTGTTCCGGCTGAAAGCGGGACGCACCCTGTCCGACGATGAAATCAAAGACCTGCTCACCGAAGGGCATACCAAGCTGCTCAAAGGGTTCAAGAGCAAACAGGGCAAGAGTTTCGATGCTGTTGTCGCCTTTGACGGGGAATATAACACGACTTTTGTGTTCCCGGAGGCTAAAAAGGACAAGAAATTTTCAGGACGGAAGAAATAGTATTAACTTTGCCACTTGTTCAGAGTAATGAATTGTTCTTCGATACCGGATTACACTCATACTTTGGATTTAGTGGTGGCACTCGGAGGGATACCGAGTGCCTTTTTCTTCCTTTTTCCAACCGATTATCCCGTTAATTATCAATCCGCTAAATCCAAAGTAATGAACAACAAGAAGAAAAACGAGGGTCAGACCGACTTTTCCTATTACGGTCTGTACCTGCTGGACTATCTCCGCACGAACAAGTTTGAACAGGCTGACGACACCGCTTTCATACGGGAACGGGCCGACCGTGCCGCCGAAACGTATGAGAGGGCACGGCTTGAAGGCTATCCCGCCGATGGTGCGCAGGAACTGGCGATGGACACGCTGCTGCGCGGGCTGCATTATTCCCGTTACGCCATCCTCCGCGAAGTCGTGGAAAACGAGTTTGCCGATGAAGTGCCGGAAGAGAAGCGTGAAGCCTTTGTCCTGAAACTGCTGCCGCTTGTCGGCAACGTGTTCTCCGTCTATGACCTCTCGGATGACAATTTCGCCCTGTCTTCCGATTACGACCTGCTCTACACGGAGCTGACGGGAGCAACCGTCCTTTACTTAGACGAATATGGCGTTTAACCGCAAACAGAAACTGCGGGACAACATCGAGGCGATACGGACGGCATTCATCCTTGACAGGGAAAATAGGACAGCGACAACCGAAGAGCGTGCCATACTTCAAAGGTACTGCGGTTTCGGCGGTCTGAAATGTATCCTCAACCCTGCAAAGGAACTGACGGATGCCGTCCGGTGGGCGAAATCCGACCTCGAACTGTTCGCCCCGACGGTGGAGCTGCACAGGCTTATCCGTGAGAACAGCAAGGACGAAACAGAGTACAAGCGGTTTGTGGATTCGCTGAAAGCGTCCGTGCTGACCGCTTTCTACACCCCCAAAGAGATAACCGACACCATCGCGGACGTGCTGGCAGATTACAGCGTCCGCCCCGCCCGTATGCTCGAACCGTCGGCAGGTGTCGGCGTGTTCGTGGATTCCATGCTGCGGCACAGCCCCAATGCGGATGTGATGGCTTTCGAGAAGGATCTGCTCACGGGTACAATCTTGAGGCATCTCTATCCCGACCAGAAAATGCGCACCTGCGGTTTTGAGAAAATCGAAAGACCGTTCAACAATTATTTCGACTTGGCGGTGTCCAACATTCCGTTCGGTGACATTGCCGTGTTCGACGCGGAGTTTCAGCGGAGCGACTCTTTCGGCAGACGCTCCGCCCAGAAAACCATCCACAACTATTTCTTTCTCAAAGGACTGGATGCCGTGCGTGACGGCGGTATCGTGGCGTTCATCACCTCGCAAGGGGTATTGAATAGCACCAAGACCTCCGTGCGTAACGAGCTGTTCAGTCAGGCCAATCTGGTATCCGCGATACGCCTGCCCAACAACCTGTTCACGGACAACGCGGGCACGGAGGTGGGCAGTGACCTGATTGTCCTGCAAAAGAACCTCAGCAAGAAGGAAATGTCGCAGGACGAGCGGCTGATGACCGTGATACAGACGGACACGAAAACCGCCCTGACCGACAACGCCTATTTCATCCACCACCCGGAACGCATCGTGCATACGATGGCGAAACTTGACACAGACCCCTACGGGAAGCCCGCTATGGTTTATCTGCACGAGGGCAAGGCAGCAGGCATCGCCGGGGATTTGCGCCGTATGCTCGACGAGGATTTCCATTACAGGCTTGCCATGCGCTTGTATTCGGGTTCAATCCGGCAGGCAGGAACGGAAGAAAAAGTTGCCGTTCAAAATAAAGTAGAGCGTCCTGCCATAAAATTGGAAACAGTATCCTCGGCGCAGACGGTGGAAACTCCGACAGAAAAGCCGCAACCCGCAGATGAAAAGCCGGAGATAGAACCGCGCCCGCAATATTCCGCAGGCGTGCAGCTCACCCTGCTTGACCTCTGGGGGATGACGGAAGAGGTCAGCCAACCGAAAACCTCCAAAAAGAAAAAGACGGTGAAAAAGGCAGTTACGGCAAAGTCCACTCCGCCCAAACCGAAAGTCACGGTTACACCGACAGCTCCAACTGCAAAACCCGCAATGGAGAATAAGGAGGTGAAAGCGGAGAACACCGCCAAGCCTGCCGACCCGGACGACATCTATGCCACACTGGACTGGGATACCAATCCTCCCATCAACGGTTTCTATGAAATGATGATGGGTTTGACGCCGGAGCGTAGGAAAGAACTTCGGGAACTGGCAAGGCAGCATAACGAGAAACAAGTGGCGGAAAAGACGGAAGTGAAAGCCGTGCCGGAAACTTCCCGTGAGCAGCCACGACAGGAGGAAACACAGCCGGAGGCAGTCGCCGCACCTGCCGTTACAGATACCCCATCGGAAGCGGTGGGGACTTTCCTTTTCCCCGACATCGAAGCGGAAAAGCCGAAGGAGGAAGTCGTGGACCTTTCTCCGCGTGCCTACCACCGCACGCCGGAGATGCACCTGCGCGAAGGGTCGCTGGTGGCTGACCGGGGGCGTCATAACATCGGCTACCTGAAAGACATCACGCCATACGGGGCGACATTCCAGCCGCTCGACCTGAAAGGATACCAGAAGGAAAAGGCGTTGTTGTATGTGTCGCTGCGTGACGCCTACGAGCGTCTGTACCGTTATGAATCGCTCCGGCGCGAGGCAAATGTTCCGTGGCGAGAGCATCTGAATACCTGTTACGATGAGTTTGTCATGCGCTACGGCAACCTCAACGCCAAGCAGAACGTGAAGTTAGTGATGATGGATGCGGGCGGGCGCGACATCCTTTCGCTGGAACGGATGGAAAACGGAAAGTTCGTCAAGGCGGACATCTTCGAGCATCCTGTTTCCTTCGCGGTGGAGAGCCATGCCAACGTAGGCTCTCCCGAAGAAGCCCTGTCTGCGTCGCTCAACAAATATGGTACGGTCAATCTCGACTATATGCGGGAGATAACCGACAGCACGGCGGAGGATTTGCTCACTGCCCTGCAAGGGCGCATCTACTACAATCCGCTCGTGACCGGTTACGAAATCAAAGACCGTTTCATCGCCGGAAATGTCATAGAGAAAGCGGAACGCATAGAGGCATGGATGGGTGACAATCCCGAAAATGAGCGTATGCCGGAGGTGAAGCAGGCGTTGGAGGCTCTGAAAGATGCCGAGCCGCAGCGCATCGCCTTCGAGGATCTGGACTTCAATTTCGGGGAACGCTGGATTCCGACGGGTGTCTATGCCGCCTACATGAGCCGGCTGTTCGACACGGAGGTGAAAATCGCCTATTCCGCAAGCATGGACGAGTTTTCGGTGGTGTGCGGCTACCGCACCATGAAAATCACGGACGAGTTTCTGGTGAAGGGGTATTACCGGAACTATGACGGTATGCACCTCCTAAAACACGCCCTGCACAACACCTGCCCTGACATGATGAAGTCCATCGGCAAGGACGAGCATGGCAACGACATCAAGATGCGCGACAGCGAGGGAATACAACTCGCCAACGCCAAGATTGACGAGATACGAAACGGCTTCTCCGAATGGCTCGAAGAGCAGTCGCCGCAGTTCAAGGAGCGGCTTGTGACGATGTATAACCGCAAGTTCAACTGTTTCGTGCGCCCGCGCTACGACGGCTCCCATCAGACCTTTCCCGACCTCAACCTGAAAGGGCTGGCAAGCCGGGGTATCAAGAGCGTCTATCCCTCACAGATGGATTGCGTCTGGATGTTGAAACAGAACGGCGGCGGAATTTGCGACCACGAGGTGGGAACCGGTAAGACGCTGATAATGTGCATCGCCGCGCATGAGATGAAGCGTCTGAATTTGGCACACAAGCCGATGATTATCGGGCTGAAAGCCAACGTTGCGGAGATTGCAGCCACCTATCAGGCGGCATATCCCAACGCACGTATTCTGTACGCTTCGGAGAAGGACTTTTCGACCGCCAACCGTGTGCGCTTCTTCAATAATATAAAGAACAACGACTACGATTGCGTCATCATGTCGCACGACCAGTTCGGCAAGATACCGCAGTCGCCGGAATTGCAGCAGCGCATCCTGCAAGCAGAGCTTGACACGGTGGAGGAAAACCTCGAAGTGCTACGGCAGCAGGGAAAGAACGTGTCGCGGGCGATGCTGAAAGGATTGGAGAAGCGCAAGCACAACCTTGAAGCGAAGCTGGAGAAGGTGGAACACGCCATAAAGTCACGCACGGACGACGTGGTGGATTTCAAGCAGATGGGCATCGACCACATCTTCATAGATGAGAGCCACCAGTTCAAGAATCTGACTTTCAACACGCGCCACGACCGTGTGGCGGGATTGGGAAACAGCGAGGGAAGCCAGAAGGCACTTAACATGCTCTTTGCCATACGCACCATACAGGAGCGCACAGGAAAAGACTTGGGTGCGACCTTCCTCTCCGGCACGACTATCAGCAACTCACTGACTGAATTGTACCTGCTGTTCAAGTACCTGCGCCCGAAGGAGCTGGAACGGCAGGACATAAGGTGTTTCGACGCTTGGGCGGCGATATTTGCCAAGAAGACGACGGATTTTGAATTTAACGTGACGAACAATGTGGTCCAGAAGGAGCGTTTCCGCTACTTCATCAAAGTGCCGGAGCTTGCCGCCTTCTATAATGAAATCACGGACTACCGCACGGCGGAGGATGTGGGCGTTGACCGTCCTGCCAAGAACGAGATACTGCACCATATACCGCCCACGCCGGAACAGGAGGACTTCATACAGAAACTGATGCAGTTCGCCAAGACGGGCGATGCCACCTTGTTGGGCAGGCTGCCGCTTTCGGAAACGGAAGAAAAGGCGAAGATGCTCATCGCCACGGACTATGCCCGGAAAATGGCACTCGACATGCGCATGATAGACCCGAATTACGAAGATCATCCCGACAACAAAGCGAGTCACTGTGCCAAGATGATCGCGGAGTATTATCAAAAATACGACGCCCAGAAAGGCACGCAGTTCGTTTTCTCTGATTTGGGGACATACCAGCCGGGCGACGGGTGGAACGTCTATTCGGAAATCAAGCGCAAACTGACGGAGGACTACGGTATACCGCCAAGCGAGGTGCGCTTCATTCAGGAGTGCAAGACCGACAAGGCGCGGAAGGCGGTGATAGACGCCATGAACGCCGGGACGGTGCGTGTGCTGTTCGGCTCTACCTCTATGCTCGGAACGGGTGTGAACGCCCAGAAACGGTGTGTGGCTATCCATCATCTCGATACGCCGTGGCGACCGTCCGACTTGCAACAGCGTGACGGACGCGGAGTTAGGGCAGGTAATGAGATTGCCAAACATTTCGCCGGGAACAACGTGGATGTAATCATCTACGCGGTGGAGAAGTCACTGGACAGCTACAAGTTCAACCTCCTGCACTGCAAGCAGACTTTCATAAGCCAGCTCAAAAGCGGTGCGATGGGTGCGCGTACCATCGACGAGGGGGCAATGGACGAAAAATCGGGCATGAATTTCTCGGAATACATGGCGTTGCTCTCCGGCAATACCGACCTGTTGGACAAGGCGAAACTGGAAAAGCGGATCGCATCGCTCGAAGGGGAACGCAAGTCGTTCAACAAGGGCAAGCGTGATTCGGAGTTCAAGCTGGAGTCAAAGACCGGCGAGTTGCGCAACAACACGGCTTTCATAGATGCCATGACGGAGGACTGGAACCGCTTCCTGTCGGTGGTGCAGACCGACAAGGAGGGCAACCGCCTTAATATAATAAAGGTGGACGGAGTGGATTCCGCCGATGAGAAGGTCATCGGAAAGCGTTTGCAGGAGATAGCCAAGAATGCCACGACCGGAGGGTTGTACACGCAGGTCGGTGAACTTTACGGTTTTCCGATAAAGGTGGTGAGCGAAAGGATACTCAAAGAGGGATTGGAGTTCACCGACAACCGCTTCGTGGTCGAGGGGAACTACAAGTACACCTACAACAACGGGCATCTGGCGATGGCTGACCCGTTGGCCGCCGCCCGCAACTTCCTCAACGCGATGGAGAGGATACCCTCCATCATCGACCAGTACAAGGCGAAGAACGAGGTGCTGGAGATGGAGATACCGCAGTTACAGGAGATAGCGGGTAAGGTGTGGAAGAAGGAGGACGAGCTGAAGCAGTTGAAGTCCGAACTTGCCGCCCTTGACCGAAAAATTCAGCTGGAGCTTGCGCCACCCACGCCCGAAGTCGCAGAAAAGGAGAATGAAGGGCAACAGCTCAAGCCGGAAGCGGAAGATGTGAGGAACAGGCAGGCGCAATATCCCGAAAATGCACCGCCGCAGATACGCAGTCCGGCGGATAGTATCGTTGCCAACCATGTCATAATCGGGCGTCCGGGACTGTATGCCAAGGAGGAAACCCGGTCCAAAGGATTGAAAATATAACCTAAGGAATTTTATCTGAAGTATTAATAAGGGCTATCCCAAAAGGTCTAAAAGTAAATTTTATCCTTTCTGCAAGTATCTATAGGATGGCAACTGCATTTTTTTCTTTTTGGGCAGCCCTTATTAAAATTTATTCTTATTTTAGGTTATATACATTCATGTCCATTTATGTAAAAAATTCCTGCTGACCTTGTTTATGTCTTGTCAGTCACCATTTGCAAAACCATATTTGACCCTCAAAGAGGCTGAATTTGATAAGTAACTTGCTACATACTCATAATAAGGAGCTAAATAGAACACGAATGGGAAATACACAAATGCTAAACTAAAGAAGATATTGGCCAAAATAAACGCTATACCGAGAGAGAAACTTGATTTTTCAACTTCCTAAAACGGTGTTGTTCAAACATTTCTACTTATTTGTACTTGCCAGTTGAACCTACGCTTCCCTAATAAAATGTCTATGGTAAAAAGTTAAAAAATCCTCCCACTTTTGTTAGATATATTTTTTTGTGTAATTTTGTAATCGTTATGCGGCAGTAATAATATACATATTAATACGAGTTAGTAATCCTGTAGTTCTCATATGCTACGAGGAGGTATTAAAAGGTGCGTTTCGACAATGCATCTACTGTAGTATATTATTGCTTAATCCAAATGAATATTATAAATTTAGGAATTCTTGCTCACATTGATGCAGGAAAAACTTCCGTAACCGAGAATCTGCTGTTTGCCAGTGGAGCAACGGAAAAGTGCGGCCGTGTGGATAATGGTGACACCATAACGGACTCTATGGATATAGAGAAACGTAGAGGAATTACTGTCCGGGCTTCTACGACATCTATTATCTGGAATGGAGTGAAATGCAATATCATTGACACTCCGGGACACATGGATTTTATTGCGGAAGTGGAGCGGACATTCAAAATGCTTGATGGAGCAGTCCTCATCTTATCCGCAAAGGAAGGCATACAAGCGCAGACAAAGTTGCTGTTCAGTACTTTACAAAAGCTGCAAATCCCGACAATTATATTTATCAATAAGATTGACCGTGCCGGTGTGAATTTGGAGCGTTTGTATATGGATATAAAAACAAATCTGTCGCAAGATGTCCTGTTTATGCAAACTGTTGTCGATGGATCGGTTTATCCGGTTTGCTCCCAAACATATATAAAGGAAGAATACAAAGAATTTGTATGCAACCATGACGACGATATATTAGAACGATATTTGGCGGATAGCGAAATTTCACCGGCTGATTATTGGAATACGATAATCGCTCTTGTGGCAAAAGCCAAAGTCTATCCGGTGCTACATGGATCAGCAATGTTCAATATCGGTATCAATGAGTTGTTGGACGCCATTTCTTCTTTTATACTTCCTCCGGCATCAGTCTCAAACAGACTTTCAGCTTATCTCTATAAGATAGAGCATGACCCCAAAGGGCATAAAAGAAGTTTTCTTAAAATAATTGACGGAAGTCTGAGACTTCGAGACGTTGTAAGAATCAACGATTCGGAAAAATTCATCAAGATTAAAAATCTAAAGACTATTTATCAGGGCAGAGAGATAAATGTTGATGAAGTGGGTGCCAATGATATCGCGATTGTAGAAGATATAGAAGATTTTCGAATCGGAGATTATTTAGGTGCTAAACCTTGTTTGATTCAAGGATTATCTCATCAGCATCCCGCTCTCAAATCCTCCGTCCGGCCAAATAAGCCCGAAGAGAGAAGCAAGGTGATATCCGCTCTGAATACATTGTGGATTGAAGACCCGTCTTTGTCCTTTTCCATAAACTCATATAGTGATGAATTGGAAATCTCGTTATATGGTTTGACCCAAAAGGAAATCATACAGACATTGCTGGAAGAACGATTTTCCGTAAAGGTCCATTTTGATGAGATCAAGACTATCTACAAAGAACGACCTATAAAAAAGGTCAATAAGATTATTCAGATCGAAGTACCACCCAACCCTTACTGGGCCACAATAGGGCTGACTCTTGAACCCTTACCGTTAGGGGCAGGGTTGCAAATCGAAAGTGACATCTCCTATGGTTATCTGAACCATTCTTTTCAAAATGCCGTTTTTGAAGGGATTCGTATGTCTTGCCAATCTGGTTTACATGGATGGGAAGTGACAGATCTGAAAGTAACTTTTACTCAAGCCGAGTATTATAGCCCGGTAAGTACACCTGCTGATTTCAGACAGCTGACCCCTTATGTCTTCAGGCTGGCTTTGCAACAGTCAGGTGTGGACATTCTCGAACCGATGCTCTGTTTTGAGTTGCAGATACCCCAAGTAGCGAGTTCCAAAGCTATTACAGATTTGCAAAAACTGATGTCTGAGATTGAAGACATCAGTTGTAATAATGAGTGGTGTCATATTAAAGGGAAAGTTCCATTAAATACAAGTAAAGACTATGCCTCAGAAGTAAGTTCGTACACTAAGGGCTTAGGCATTTTTATGGTTAAGCCATGTGGGTATCAAATAACAAAAGACGGTTATTCTGATAATATCCGCATGAACGAAAAAGATAAACTTTTATTCATGTTCCAAAAATCAATGTCATTAAAATAATGGAGCGGTCAGGAAATTTCTATAAGGCAATACGGTTGGGATATATACTTATCTCCATTCTTATCGGATGTATGGCATATAATAGCCTCTATGAATGGCAGGAGATAGAAGCATTAGAACTTGGCAATAAAAAAATAGACGAGCTCCGAAAAGAAATAAACAATATCAATATTCAAATGATAAAATTTTCTCTATTGGGTGAAACAATACTGGAATGGAACGATAAAGATATCGAGCATTACCATGCACGGCGTATGGCAATGGACAGTATGCTCTGCCGTTTCAAGGCCACCTATCCAGCAGAGCGCATCGATAGTGTGCGCAGTCTTTTAGAGGATAAGGAACGACAGATGTTCCAGATAGTCCGGTTAATGGATGAACAACAATCTATTAACAAGAAGATAGCCAATCAAATTCCGGTTATTGTACAGAAAAGTGTGCAGGAACAGTCCAAAAAGCCAAAACGAAAAGGTTTCTTAGGCATATTCGGCAAAAAAAGGAAGTAACTCCAGCAGTATCAACCACTATCCTTCATTCGGTCAATAGAAACGTAATCAGCGAACAGAAAGTGCAGGATCGCCAATTGTCGGAACAAGCCGACAGCCTTGCAGCTCGTAATGCAGAACTTAACAGACAACTGCAAGAATTGATTTGCCAAATAGAAGAAAAGGTACAAACCGAACTGCAAAGCCGGGAAAACGAAATAGTTGCCATGCGTGAAAAGTCATTTATGCAAGTAGGCGGTTTAATGGGATTCGTTCTTCTATTGTTGTTAATTTCCTACATCATCATACATCGTGATGCAAAAAGCATTAAACAATACAAGCACAAGACAACTGATTTGATAAGGCAACTGGAACAATCCGTACAACGGAACGAGGCACTGATAACGTCAAGGAAGAAGGCGGTACATACTATCACCCATGAACTGCGCACACCGCTGACAGCAATAACAGGCTATGCCGGACTGATACGGAAAGAACAGTGTGAGGATAAGTCCGGGCAGTATATCCAAAACATACTGCAATCCTCCGACCGTATGCGGGATATGCTTAACACTTTGCTTGACTTCTTCCGCCTGGACAACGGCAAGGAACAGCCCCGTCTGTCACCCTGCCGGATTTCAGCAATCACGCACACACTTGAAACGGAGTTCATGCCTGTTGCCGTGAACAAAGGGCTGTCCTTGTCCGTGAAGACTGGACACGATGCCATTGTATTGACCGACAAAGAGCGAATAATACAAATCGGGAATAACCTGCTGTCAAACGCTGTCAAGTTCACAGAAGAAGGCGGTGTTTCTTTGATTACTGAATATGATAATGGAGTTCTGACACTGGTCGTTGAAGATACAGGTACAGGCATGACAGAAGAGGAACAGAAACAAGCGTTCGGTGCGTTTGAACGTCTATCAAATGCCGCCGCAAAGGAGGGTTTCGGGCTTGGGCTTGCCATAATGCGTAATATTGTGTCGATGCTTGGCGGAACAATCCGTTTAGACAGCAAGAAAGGGAAAGGCAGTCGTTTCACAGTTGAAATTTCTATGCAGGAAGCTGAAGAACAGCTTGGATATACAAGCAATACACCTGTTTATCATAACAATAAATTCCATGATGTTGTCGCCATTGACAATGATGAGGTATTACTTCTGATGCTGAAAGAGATGTATTCCCAAGAAGGAATACACTGCGACACTTGCACCGATGCTGCGGCACTGATGGAAATGATACGCCAGAAAGAATACAGCCTGTTGCTGACAGACTTGAATATGCCCGATATAAACGGTTTCGAATTGCTGGAACTGTTGCGTTCGTCCAACGTGGGCAATTCACCAACAATCCCGGTGGTTGTGGCAACCGCTTCGGGCAGTTGTAACAAAGGGGAACTATTGGCAAAAGGCTTTGCCGGATGCCTGTTCAAACCGTTCTCCATATCGGAACTGATGGAGGTTTCCGACAGGTGTGCCATAAAAGCGACACCGGACGGGAAACCGGACTTTTCCGCCTTATTGTCCTATGGCAATGAAGCCGTCATGCTGGAAAAGTTGATAACTGAAACAGAAAAGGAAATGCAGGCGGTACGGGATGCAGCAAAAGAAAAAGACCTGCAAAAGCTGGATTCCCTGATCCACCACCTGCGCAGTTCGTGGGAGGTGCTCCGTGCCGACCAACCGCTGAATGTACTTTACGGATTGCTTCGTGGCGATGCTCTCCCGGATGGTGAAGCGTTAAGCCATGCCGTGACTGCCGTGCTGGATAAGGGAGTGGAAATAATACGGTTGGCAGAAGAGGAAAGGAGAAAATACGAAGATGAATAAGACAAAAATAATTGTGGTGGAAGACAACATCGTGTATTGCGAATATGTCTGCAATATGCTGTCACGGGAGGGCTACCGCAATATGAAGGCTTACCACCTCTCAACCGCGAAGAAACATCTGCAACAGGCAACAGATAATGATATCGTGGTTGCCGACCTGCGTCTGCCTGACGGCAGTGGCATAGACCTTTTGTGCTGGATGCGAAAGGAGGGAAAGATGCAGCCCTTCATCATTATGACCGACTACGCCGAAGTTAATACCGCCGTGGAAAGCATGAAACTCGGCTCGATAGACTATATTCCCAAACAGCTTGTGGAGGATAAACTTGTCCCCCTGATCCGTTCCATACTGAAAGAACGTCAGGCAGGACAACGCCGTATGCCTATATTCGCCCGTGAAGGTTCCGCCTTTCAGAAAATCATGCACCGCATAAGGCTGGTAGCCGCCACCGATATGAGCGTGATGATATTTGGTGAGAACGGCACGGGCAAGGAGCATATTGCCCACCTGTTGCATGACAAGAGCAAACGTGCAGGCAAGCCATTTGTGGCGGTGGACTGCGGTTCACTCTCCAAAGAGCTTGCACCGTCGGCTTTCTTCGGACACGTCAAAGGTGCATTTACAGGTGCGGACAATGCCAAGAAAGGATATTTCCATGAGGCGGAAGGCGGCACGTTGTTTCTGGACGAGGTAGGAAACCTCGCGTTGGAAACCCAACAGATGTTGCTCCGTGCCATACAGGAGAGGCGGTATCGCCCGGTCGGAGACAAGGCAGACCGGAATTTCAATGTCCGCATCATCGCTGCTACCAATGAAGATTTGGAGGTATCGGTGAATGAAAAGCGTTTTCGGCAGGATCTTCTGTACCGCCTGCACGACTTCGGGATAACCGTTCCTCCGTTGCGTGACTGTCAAGAAGACATTATGCCGCTGGCAGAGTTCTTCCGTGATATGGCAAACAGAGAGCTGGAGTGTAGCGTGAGCGGGTTCAGTTCCGAAGCACGTAAAGCGTTGCTGACACACGCATGGCCGGGCAACGTGCGGGAACTTCGGCAGAAAGTTATGGGTGCTGTATTGCAGGCGCAGGAAGGTGTTGTCATGAAAGAGCATCTGGAACTTGCCGTGACGAAACCGACCTCTACTGTCAGCTTCGCCTTGCGCAATGACGCGGAGGATAAGGAGCGGATATTGCGTGCGTTGAAACAGGCAAACGGCAACCGGAGTGTCGCCGCAGAACTGCTCGGCATAGGCAGGACAACACTATACAGCAAACTTGAAGAGTATGGACTTAAATATAAATTCAAGCAATCATAGCCCGTAATTCACTGAATTTGGCTATCTTTGCATAACATTTGAGAAAAACGGCGATTGGCAGGAGCTTTTCGCCGCCAACATATAGGATAAGACCGCAAGGCGTTTCAAGCGAAAATCTGGTAAATTGGAACTACGGAGACGATTGCGTGATGCTTATGCTATGCTTACGCATAGCGTGCATTCACGTACTCTCCGTAAAGGCTTTACCAGAGCCATCGCTTGAAGGTAGTGTGAATTGCACGCTACTTTTTTACCCTTGCCTAACGAAAGGAAACGATTATGGGTAAAGTTCAGATTCTCGCCGTACTGACGATGGACGGATGTCTTTCTTCAGAGTTATATGATAAAGCACATCAGGATTTGTGCCTTGACCGTTGCGGTCTTGATGAAATCAGGAAGAAAGCCTTTTACCGTGTGACACCGGACTATTCCATTTCAATGCTGCACGAATGGAGAAAAGACTGCACAAACATCCGTTACCTCGCGGAAGCCACACCGGACACGGCAGACTATATAAACGGACTGCTGCGGATGCACGCTGTGGATGAAATCATACTATACACCGTTCCTTTCATATCCGGAAGCGGACGACATTTTTTTAAGTCGGCTCTGCCAGAGCAACACTGGACGCTTTCCTCTTTGAAAAGCTATCCCAACGGTGTATGTCGCATTATCTATATCCTTGATAAAAAAGCAAGATAGCCAAAATGTGCGGCAAGCATACATTTCTATTTTCAGGAATAGAATAAATGTTCCGATTACAAACAATTTAAGTCGGAGATAATTTGTCCTTGTGAAAAAATACTGAATTTTATACCTCTGAAATCCAGCACTTTGTAAAATTGAGTGTTGGATTTTTTATTTTCTGCCGCGTTTTTTGCCAATTATATTCATGTGCGCACGCAGAAAACAAAGTGTAATTTTCAAAATTGACAGAACCATGAATTATTTCTTGCTGGCGGAAACCGACTTTTTCCGCCTGATAAACGAAGCCGGCGACTGCAATATGGAAACGGCATACACGGCTTTCGCCACCCAAGTGATCGAACTGTGCAACGGCGGCATGGACATGAACCTTACCGTCATCGCGCTTGCCTACATCGAAATCGAGTTGCAGCACCATCCCGTACGTAATCTGTCAGAAGAAAAAAGAGAGATTGCCGCCTACGTCAGCAAGGCTCTGTCTTTCGTAAGAAAGATGCAGAAATTCCTTGCCACGCCCCAAGTGCCACCACTAATATCCGCCAACAACGCAACAGAAACCACCGCCAGCCTTCTTCAATGGACGGGCAATGCCATCGACCTCGTGGAACTTATCTACGGCATAGACGTGATGGGCTGCATCAACAACGGCAATATGCCGCTCAAACAGCTCGCCCCACTTCTCTATAAGATATTCGGGGTTGATTCTAAAGACTGCTACCGCTTCTACACTGATATCAAACGCCGGAAGAACGAAAGCCGCACCTATTTCATTGACAGGATGCAGGAAAAACTGAACGAGAGAATGTTGCGTGATGAGGAGTTGGAGCGGATGAGAAAATAAAAAAATATCCATTACATATGAGAAGACAGGAATACTCGTATCCTGTCTTTTTATTTTCATTTAATTATATATTAATTAGCACAATATATGTGAGTTTTTCATTCCTATAAGGACAAATTTCAGAAACGTATGTCTGGTAAATTATTGAGTCATCATAGTATGAACATATATCATTACTAAAAACAATGAAACAACTTCCATAAGATTGTGGTTGTAAAAATCGCCATTTAATAGCCCGTTTTTTTTGTAAAATTCGCCAATTAAAAAAATATGATTATCTTTGCATTATATTTTATAAGGTATGGAAACAGTAAATAGAATACTTCAAGAGAAGATTACAGCACGAATCGCGCCCAATAAAGCAGTACTGATTTTTGGTGCTCGCCGTGTTGGTAAAACGGTAATGATGCGTAAAATTGTGGACAACTATTCAGGTAGGACGATGATGCTCAACGGCGAAGACTACGACACATTAGCACTATTGGAGAATCGCTCAATAGCCAATTATCGGCATTTATTGGATGGTATTGATTTGCTGGCTATTGATGAGGCACAGAACATACCACAAATCGGTAGTATTCTGAAGTTGATAGTTGATGAAATACCGGGAATAAGTGTCTTGGCAAGTGGTTCTTCGTCATTCGATTTGCTGAATAAGACTGGTGAACCGTTGGTCGGCCGCAGTACGCAATTTCTCCTTACACCATTCTCGCAACGGGAAATCGCACAGACGGAAACGGCACTTGAAACCCGCCAGAACCTCGAAGCGCGCTTGATTTACGGTTCCTATCCCGAAGTAGTAATGATGGAGAACTATGAACGTAAAACAGACTACCTACGTGATATTGTCGGTGCATACCTGCTTAAAGATATCTTAGCAATTGACGGCTTAAAAAATTCGAGCAAGATGCGCGATCTACTGCGATTGATAGCTTTTCAGTTGGGCAGCGAAGTTTCTTACGAAGAGTTAGGTAAACAACTCGGCATGAGCAAGACGACCGTTGAAAAATACCTCGACCTATTGGAAAAGGTCTTCGTTATCTATCGTCTGGGGGCTTATTCGCGTAACCTACGCAAGGAGGTTACAAAAGCTGGCAAGTGGTACTTCTACGACAACGGCATTCGCAATGCCATTATCGGGGCTTTCTCACCGCTGGCCATTCGGCAGGATGTCGGTGCGCTGTGGGAGAACTACATCATCGGAGAGCGGCGCAAAGCGAACTTCAATGAGGGACTGCACAGGGAGTTCTATTTCTGGCGCACCTACGACAAACAGGAAATCGACCTGATTGAGGAGAGTGCCGACAGTCTTACCGCCTTGGAGTTCAAGTGGGGAAATAAAATGCCGGCCGCACCGAAAGCCTTCCAAGAAGCCTATCCCTATGCCGAGTTTCATGTGGTAAATCGGGAGAATTATTTGGAGTTCGTATAATCAATAAATTACGTATATGGAAACAAAACTACAATCCAAACAGCAATATCCGCGGTTTATCCAAAATAAACCGTGTGGTATTGACAAATTCGATGGAGGTTCGCAAGAAAGGTTGGCAAAAACTATTGCTCGCCATTTTTGTCAGAATGATTCATTGGATGAGGAATGTACTTTACCTCGAATTATCGGCATCGAAGGTATTTGGGGATCTGGAAAATCCAACGTGGTTAAAATGTTGGAACGTGAATTATCAGACGACTATTACTTTTTTGAGTATGACGCATGGGGACATCAAGAGGACTTGCAACGCCGCTCTATATTGGAATTGCTTACAAGCAAACTTATTGATGATGGTATCCTATCTGGAAATGCAACAATAAAAGTCAAAGGTGGAGGTACGAAAACCGTATCATGGTCTGAAAAGCTGAAATATTTATTAGCCCGTAAAACGGAGACCGTAACCGAAAAATATCCCCTTATCAGTAATGGTATGGTTGCGGCATTTTTGGTTGCAGTTTTAACTCCGATATTTACATTTATTGCGTATGCAGTAAAACCTACACCCACAACATGGTGGTTTTCTTTATTGTCTATTATCATAGCTGCACTGCCAGTTCTTATTGCATTGTGCGTTTGGAAATGGGCATATAGCAAAGATCATAAATATGGATGGAGTTATATGTTAGCTATTTATCAAGATAAAGTCGAAAAGGACGTTTGCTATGAGACTTTGAGCGAAGACGAACCAACGGTTTACGAGTTCAAAACATGGATGCAAGACATTTCTGATTTTATCAAGGAAAAAGGACAACGTAAATTAGTCCTTGTTTTTGACAACATGGATCGTCTCCCCGCTGAAAAAGTAAAAGAATTATGGTCTTCTATCCATACGTTCTTCGCCGATAGCGGTTTTGAAAATGTTTGGGCTGTTATTCCTTTCGATGAAACACATTTAGCTTGTGCATTCGGAGATGAGACCGACGAACAAACGAAACAACTGACCAAGTATTTTATCAATAAAACTTTCCCTATTGTTTATCGTGTTGCTCCTCCTGTTATTACCGACTATCGAAGTATATTCAACAAACTGTTTGTTGAAGCATTTGGAGAAACAGAAAATGAAGCGAAAGAAACTATAAATCGGATATTCAGATTGGTAAATCCTAATGCCAATGTTAGGGAAATTATATCATATATCAATGAGATGGTCGCTCTTAAACAAGAGTGGTGTAACGAAATTTTGATGATAAACATAGCATTGTTCTGTTTGAAGAAGACGGATATTCTGGCAAATCCAGTAGAACAAATATTGTCCGGCGACTATCTGAATGGCATTCAAACAATAATTAACAATGATCTGCAAACACAACGCGAAATTGCAGCTTTGGTATATGGTGTCGATGTTGAAGATGCTCGACAAATTCCATTGAAAAAATATATTGAAGGCTGCATCAACGGAGAAGAAGACCACGACATAAATCAATATGCAGAGACTAATAAACAATTTGACACTGTATTAGAAGAAGTTATACAATGTATGGACAATGCGCTTATCGATAAGATTATACATTGTTTGCATAAATTAACTCGAAAGAGCGATGTTATTCTGCGTGTATGGCAAAGAATAGCACAATTGAAATTAAAAGAATCCATAGAGAAGCAGGTGTTCCCTGTCGAATACCAAGAACTGCTGTTGCATTTAGACACGGAAAGCCAAAACCATGTGATTGCTCAATTATATAAGAAGATAGTTCGGTTCAATGACTTCAATGGCGGCGACTATTTCAAAACGTTAGATGCAATAGACAGGTTTATTGCGCAAAATAAGTTGGCGTGCGATTTTACGTCATTGATTGAAGCAAAAACAGTCAAGCCAAATACATTTATCGATTATATTCAAGCTGCAAATGCAACAGATGCTGCCTATCGGGATAACGCGACAACTAAAGCATATAAATATTATCAAGTAGCAACAAATTCGGAGGCGCTCGATAATTATTTGGCAAACTTACTACCCGATAATTTCGACCATGCAGATATTGTAAAAACGTTAAAAGATAATTCTACCTATACGTTTCCAACGCTTTTGCAAGCGATCACGAATTGCATTGATGAACAGAATGTAAATAAAGATAATATAGGGGCTATATTTACAACCTATCGTTTATTGGCATCTGACGAAGAAAGACCTTTACCTGTAACGTTAGATTCAACCTACATAAATCAGTTGCATTCTGAATTAGAAACTGATGGCCGAAACATTAAAGAGTCTGGATATTACGATTTAGTCGCCATGCAATTGGCACATGGTCATTCCGTTTCCTTAATAGAGGGTGGAGATATAAAATATGTTGCAGAACTCATGGACTATTATGTGGATCATGGAGACTTATTAGTAAATAGTGTGGGATGGAATATACCGCTATTAAATGAAACACTACAATACATGGTAAATCATAAACTTGGCTATAAATTATTGCTCTCAGACATATTGCCCCAATTTGAAGATATTAAGAACAGAATAGGTGTAACGGATGAGGTATTTATCGAGCATTTAGCAGAGTGGAATACCGATTTGGATAAGTATATCACTAAGAACAATATTAAAGATGTAATTCCTGACGCATCTTTTTACGATTTGACCACTAAAATAAGCAATGTCCTGACCGATCATATCAATAAAATAGCGTTCGAAGCGTTGTCTGAAATAAGTGTTGATACATTATACGCCCAAAGAACAGCACATACATCATATTATTGGTTTGTCGCAATAAAACATTTACTGGCTAAAATCAAATCCTTGCCAGATAACTTGACTGAATTTGGCAAAAAGATTCTGATGGATATTGCTTCTGGAACTCAAAGTTTGAATCCTTTCCCTAATTGTTTCAAGAATATAGTTGAAAGATTGGATAAACGAAAAATTAAATCGACAGTTACCGATATAAGAAATGATTTCTGCATCGGTAAAAAGACTATCAATGCAATAAAGTTTCAATTTTTCGAAACATGGCTTAGATCGCATGGTAATTTGAAAAGTCAAGCTGGAGACGTTATTGATAAAATAGTGAAACCTGTAATTTCCGATGGGGCATGCCGTTCATTGATTCTGCAAAACAAAGATTTTTATATGGATTTAATAAATACAGCAGGGGATGATGCTTATGAATTGAAAAAGAGTCTCCGAAACCTCATACAAAAAGATTCAGATCCGCAATTGGTTAAATTTGTCAATTCGATAGATTCAGTACCTGAGGTTGAAACCGCGTAAGTATTTGTCTAACAAGTCCGAATTTTACGATTTTACCCGTCAGAACTGAAGTGCCCCCCAAAAAAATTGTATCCAACTTTTGGGGGTCACTTCAAACTTCGATAGGGATAATTTTCAATTTTGGGGACTTGTTAGACAGTCTCATTATCTGGTAGCAGTTTACACAGCACCGGATCGTTTTTGATACGCTCCAGTTCCTCCTGCACAATCTGCTTCACCTCTTCCTTGATGCGCCGGTAGTTCGCCTGCACCGTTTCCTTCATGCGGTCGTTGCCGTCCTCGTCCGTGAAGTTTGTAATGACGGGAATTTTCTTGTAGGCACTTTCTTCCCGTTTCACCTTTTCGGCATCCACCACAATCTCGCAATGAAAAATCTTCTGCTCGATACGCTCGTTGAAGTTGTCGGATACAGAACCGACAAACATTCCCTGCGTAAGCCTGGAAATCTTACTCGGTGGAATGAGCGCGTCCATCTGCGTGTTGATGGAGGTGGAAACATCCTGCCGGTTGATGGAGATGGACTGCCGTTTCTGCAACACCTTACCGAACCGCTCGGAGAGCGTCTTGGCTGTTTCCCCCACCACCTGACCGGAGAAAATATTGCCGACAGTGTTCATCACCACTTTCGCCTCTTTGTCCCCGTAGTCACGCACTAACTGGCTGAAATCCTGAAAGCCCAGACACACGGCAACCTTGTTGCTTCGGGCGGTAGCTATAAGATTGTCCAACCCTTTGAAGTATATTGTGGGCAACTCGTCGATGATGACCGATGACTTCAGCATCCCCTTCTTGTTGATGAGCTTCACGATACGGGAATTATACAGACCGAGTGCCGCACCGTAGATATTCTGACGGTCGGGATTGTTACCCACGCAGAGGATTTTCGGCTCTTCGGGATTGTTGATGTCCAGCGTAAACTCGCTGTCTGACATCACCCAGTAGAGCTGCGGTGAAATCATCCTCGAAAGCGGGATTTTTGCCGACGCTATCTGACCCATGAGCTGCTCCGCAGCCCCTCCAAGCCACGCATCCATGAACGGCGAAAGGTAGTTCTCCAGCTCCGGATAAGAGGTCAGTATCGGAAATATATCCTCGTAACGGCGGTTCAGAAACTCGATAGCATGGGGAAACGTGCAAAACTTCCCGTTCTGATAGATTTTGAGATACCAGATAATACTGGCAAACAGAATGATAGGTGACTCCACGAAGAAGTCGCCCTGCTTTTGCACCCACGTTTTATTGAGGTTGAGCATTATTGTGTAGGCACTCTCATAGGCATCCGTAATATCTTCCATAAAATCCGGGTGAATGGGATTGCACCGATGAGAGCGTCGCGGGTCGTCGAAGTTGATCACATAGAACTTCGGCTTTACCTTGTAGCCGTCCGGGTGGTTCAGCAAATGGTTGTAGGCAATAGTAGATAGGTCGGGATACTTGAAATCGTAGATGTATTGACTAAAGCCCTTTTCAATCTGTTGCTTGATAAAATTGTTTACCACGGCATAGGACTTGCCGCTGCCCGGCGTACCCAACACGATGGACGCACGGAAGGGATTAACTACATTGATCCAACCGTTGTTCCAGCGTTTCCTGTAATAGAAACGTGTCGGCAGATTGACCGAATACTCGCTTTCGATAAGCCTCGTTTCCTGCATGAAACTCTCGTTCTCGTTGTTGAAAACATCCTCCATCAAATTGTGTTTCAACAGGCGGCTCATCCACAGACCACCCATCAACAGGCAGACATAGCCCGTTCCAATGGTAAGGACATACAGTCCCGTCACCGCTTCAAGCGGCAGCGGCAGGGGCAGCAACCACCAGTTCAGGAAAAACAGCACGAACCCGACGGCAAATGCTGTCCAGATTCTCCCCCAAGTGATTTTCTCACCCTTGACACCCTTCGTACCCAGACAGGACAAGGCAAGCAAAAGGACGGAAAACAGCTTCGTGTAGAGAATGGAATGGAACAGCCCCGCCGTGCGGTCGAAGTTCAGAAGGATTTTGTCCACCACGCCGATGTTCACGCCCCACAGCCGGATGGCTTCGTAGCAGAACCAGTACACGTTCATGACCACTAAAATGATACTCACGGCACGCAGAAAATCCATGATTTTCGCCAATGCCCTCAAATCGTCTTCTTGTTGTGACATACATTGATTTTTTAATTGTTGATACTCTGATTACATACCCAAGCCCTTGCGTTTTTTCTTCTTTTTGCGCTTCATCGCCCGGATGAAAGCCTCTTCCTCGGCATCTACCGCCGGACCTTCGGGAGTGAGCAAGCCCATACCGCCCGATATATCTTCACTGTCGTAGGCGGTCTGCCCGTGTGCCTTGTCCGCAGCATCCACAGGGATGGATAGCGGTATCGGCGGTTGTCCGGCGTATGGCAGGGTGAAGTGTTCCTGCAAGGCATTCGCCGAAAGCTCCTTACCCATGCGCGAACCGTTCAGCACGCATCCCGTGCGGTGGTCGATGAAGGTAGCCCCATAGATGCGCCCTTCCTCTGTGTAGCGCAGTACGGTGTCGATGCCCTTCTCTTTGAGTTGGGATACAAATTTGTCCTTGTCATAAGTGCCTTGCAGCACGGAAAGGACGGTGCGTTTCGTCATGTCTGCCAGTTTCCTATCCTTGATTTCCGATTTGGAACGGACAAACTTCTTCTGTACGGCTTCATAGCCTGCGGACTTCCCGAAAAGCGAGGATTTGAACGGGTTGCCCACCTTGTTACCCTTGTCGTCCGTGACGGAATAGACCAGCCCGTGATACTCCCGTCCGCGCACGTTGCCCCTCGCTTCCTCCACCGTCATATTATATAAGGAAAGGAGCGCACGGTATTCGCCCATCGTCTGGAAACGGTACTGCCCATTCAGAGCCTTCACGGTGTTGCCTACCTGCTTCTTCACATCACCTGCCGATGCGGCCACCTTGCGCAACGGATTATCCAATCTCTGATTTTTACGTTCTGCCGGATGCAATCCGTACTTCTGTTCCAGTTCCCTGCGGATACGGTCGCTGCGGCGGTAGAGAAAATCCCGGTTGAGCCTTTTCCCGTTCTCGTCCACGTTGACCGTCACGATGTGCAGGTGGTGGCGGTCGATGTCCTCGTGCTTGAATACAAGATAAGGCTGGTTTCCGAAACCGAGTTTTTCCAGATACTCGCGGGCGATATTCTGCAACTCAATATCGGTCAGCACATCCTCCGGGTGCGGGTTGAGAGAGATATGCACCACCGGCTTCTCGATCTTCATCTGCGGTGGCAGGAAGGTGAGAAAACCCTCCATCGCCTTGCCTATGTCCACCGTTCCCGAACCGTCATTGTAGATGCGGTTGGTGGTGAGAAGCCGCCCCTGCGCCTCGTTAATCTTCTCCCCGTTGTAGGCAATCGCGCCGTACAACGAACTTCCTACACTGATTTTTGCGACCATTTTGCCTCCATTTCCCTTGAAAGTTCCACAATCCGGCGGCTCAGTTTCACGAGTTCGACGGTGTGTTGCTCTAATTTGTAGAGCAACGCCATCGCCTTTTTCTCTGAAAAATGCAGCCTCAGTTCCTTCACGACTTGGTTGTAATTCGTACCCACGGCACGGAATTGTGCATGAAAATCCGACAGTTTGGTGTAATAGTCCACCAACGTCTTGTCCACCTTCAGCACCTTGAACGGTTGCCCGAAGAAGTGCGCTTTGAGGAAAACAGACCGTGCATAGACACCCGATTTTCCGAACATGGCGAGGAAACGGTTGTGTTCCTCCTCGTTGAAACGGACGGTGTACCGGTACACCGCCGGATCAAGTTTGGGATTTCTCCCTGATTTGCTTTTCCTTTTCTCTTTCATATTACTTTGGATTTAGCGGATTGACGGCATAAGCCGCCGCTTCGGATTACAGCACCGCAGTTCTGAAAGGCTTCCCGACTTCGGAGGGAAAGCCCGCCCCCTGCAAGGGCAAGTGCTTTTCGTGGCTGCTCAAAATATTTTGAGCGGCTGAAAAGACATCTTGCTATGTTCAGGTGAACATAAAAATCCGTCAGGGGACGGATTGGGAAAATACCTTTCAGGACTCCGGGCCGCGCGTCATCGGCGAACCCTGCTGTCCGGGTGCAAAGTTACGCCCTTAAAGCGGTATCGGACAGATGCTTGACCCGGTCAATGACTGCCAACCGGCGCAACGTGCCGCCACTTGCCGGAGAAGTGATACAGGTTCCAAAATATACTTGTTTATTTGCAGCATGATTCAAGAAACGAACGATTTGAAGATATGATAAACGGAACATTCAAATACCCGGAAATCCGCTTCTTCGGATACTTGCCGAAACGGATACCCGAACCGTCGGAAACCCGGTTCTCCGACAATTCGGTGACGTATGGATTCAATGACTTCATGACGCAATGTCGTCAATCACCATTTGTCCGACGCACCGCTTCACCACAGAACCGGATACGCGACGACCCGCCTGCGTGTGTAGTCACGGAAGCGGATGGTGCGACAGCCAAATCCGTATGGAAACAGAAAAACAAATCATCAACAATTAAAATAAATGGAACTATGAGTAAGGAAATCTTCGTTGCATTCGCAACACAGAAAGGTGGCATCGGCAAATCCACTGTCACGGCACTTGCCGCCAGCTACCTGCACAACGTGAAAGGCTACAATGTCGCCGTCGTGGACTGCGACGACCCGCAGCACAGCATCCACGGGCTGCGCGAACACGAAATGGGGCTTATCGACAGCAGCACCTACTTCAAGGCTCTCGCTTGCGACCATTTCCGCCGGATCAAAAAGAACGCCTACACCATCGTCAAAAGCAATGCGGTGAACGCCCTCGACGATGCCGAGAGGATGATTGCCACTGAGGACGTGAAACCCGACGTGGTGTTCTTCGACATGCCCGGCACACTCCGAAGCAACGGCGTGATAAAGACGCTCTCGCAGATGGACTACATTTTCACTCCGCTGAGTGCCGACCGCTTTGTCGTGGAGAGTACCCTGAAATTCGTCACGATGTTCCGCGACAGGCTGATGACTACCGGACAGGCGAAAACAAAGGGGCTGCATCTGTTCTGGACGATGGTGGACGGCAGGGAGAGGAACGACTTGTACGGCATCTACGAGGAAGTGATAGCCGAAATGGGCTTTCCGGTACTTTCCACCCGCTTGCCCGACAGCAAGAAGTTCCGCCGTGACCTTTCGGAAGAGCGCAAGAGCGTTTTCCGCTCCACCATCTTCCCGATGGACACGGCACTGCTGAAAGGGAGTGGCATCCGGGAGTTTTCCGAAGAGATAAGCGACATCATCAGACCGCAGTGAGCATGGGCAGCAGGAAAGTGAACACGGAAGGCATCGACGAGGAACTGCTGTTAGCCTCCATCGGGCGGCGCACACAGGACGGGACACTGCGCCCCGCACAGGAAGTACCCGCAGCTGCACCGACCGAAGAGGACACCGCCGCACCGGAACCATCTCCTGTGCAACCCGTAACACGGGAAAAAGCGCAGAGGGAAAGTGGACGCCGGAAAAGGCAGGACGAGGACTACAACGAGCTATTCCTGCGCCGCAACGAGATAAAGACCCGCCAATGTGTCTATATCAGCCGTGACGTCCACGGCAAGATCCTCAGAATCGTGAACGACATCGCCGGAGGGGAAATCTCAGTAGGCGGATATGTGGATACCGTGCTGCGCCAGCATCTGGAACAGCACAAGGAGAGAATCAACGAACTGTACAAGAAACAACGTGAAGATCTGATTTGAAAATGGAAAAAGAAATGACACCGAATGAAAAAAGACCACAGCAAGACTGCGGAGGTATGTTTACCCAAGTGCAGGCGAGTGTGGAAATACTGTCGCCTGTCCCGGTAAGCGGCAAATGCAGTGAGAAGGACTATGAACGCCTGTTCATCCGCGACCCGGAAGTAAAGGCACGTGAGGGGAAGATGGCGTATGTGCGCCCGGAGTACCACGAGCGTATCATGCGTATCACCCGTGTAATCGGGCATGACCGGCTTACGCTGTCCGCTTACATCGACCATGTGCTGACGCACCACTTCAACCAGTGCGAAGATGCGATAAAGAGCCTTTATGCCCGAAATTACAATTCAGTATTCTAACCAAAAACGGAAGGATATGAATTACACAATCAGCATGACAGACATTCTGCTGGCGGTATCGGTCGGCTGCAACCTCTGGTTCCTGTTCCTGCTCCTTTACGAGCGCATCATGGACACGCGGATTGTCCGCTTCTTCAAGGGCATTGTCGGATTATGGCGGTCACTGGACGGGAATGAGGCTAAACGCATAGCGGCACACGAGGAAGTCCCTGCGGAAAAGGCGGACATCATCGGCAAGAGCCGTTTCAGGATGGCATCCACCCGGACAACCGCTGCCATACCGACGCAAGAAGCCGCCACTATTGAAAAAGGCATTGAGCTGTCGGAGGAAGAGGCTACTTTTGACGACGGAAAAACGGGAAACGCATCCCGCCCGGCACAAGTCCCGGAGGAAAAACTCGATGAGACCTTCACGAGCATACCGCCGGAGGAACTGGGATACGGGGACGACGAACCGGAAGAGGACGCCTCGGACACGCCACGGGCTTCGGGCAGCAGCTTTGACGAGATTGACGACGCCTGCAAGACCGCCAAAAACCCGGACGCGACACAGGCGGAACGTGAAAAGGCGGCTAAGGTGTTCACCGACATGGAGGGCACGGAGTTGTACGAGAAAATGATGGAAGGCTCTTCGGAGATAGGCATCCGCATCAAGGGGCTTATCGAGATTCGGCTGAAGAAATCTGAAAAGGAGTTCGTCGTGCCGGACAACATCGAGGAGTTCGACATTCGCAACTATGTATGACAACAATAAAAGAAATGAACATGAAAGAATGACATCAACCCACGCGGCGAGGAAACGCAAGGCGCATCCCCATCCGCAACGGACACGCCCACGTCCGTGGAAACAAACGGGCATCCACTAAAACCAAAGTAAAGAAACAAAGTATCAACCGCCCGACAAAGGACCATCCACCCTTTTGACGGCAAAAAACAAGAACAGTTTATGAACAAGAACATCTTGAAAAACAGAAAAGCAATCCTCTCCGCGGCACTTGTCATCGCCGCAACCGCCTCCGCTTTCGCGCAGGGAAACGGCATCGCGGGCATCAACGAAGCCACCTCTATGGTGAGTTCTTATTTCGACCCCGGAACTAAACTGATATACGCCATCGGTGCAGTCGTCGGGCTTATCGGGGGCGTAAAAGTGTACGGCAAGTTTTCATCGGGCGACCCCGACACCAGCAAGACAGCCGCCTCGTGGTTCGGCGCGTGCATCTTCCTGATTGTTGCCGCCACCATCCTGCGCTCATTCTTCCTTTAATAAATAATGTATGGCTGAATACCCAATCAACAAGGGTATCGGCCGTCCGGTAGAGTTCAAGGGCTTGAAGGCACAGTACCTCTTCATCTTCTGCGGAGGTCTGCTGGCTCTCTTCGTCCTGTTCGTCATCCTCTACATGGTCGGTATCGACCAGTGGATATGTATCGGCTTCGGCGCGGCATCGTCCTCCCTCCTTGTATGGCAGACCTTCGCGCTGAACGCCCGGTACGGTGAACACGGGCTGATGAAATTAGGAGCGGCACGGAGCCATCCCCGATACCTTATCAACCGGCGGCGGATAACCCGTCTGTTCAAACGACAACGAAAGGAAGAAAGACAATGAGGAATACATCGAAAATGACAACACTGGAAAACAGGTTCCCACTTTTAGCGGTGGAGCATGGCTGCATCATCTCAAAGGACGCCGACATCACGGTGGCTTTCGAGGTGGAACTACCGGAACTTTACACCGTGACGGGTGCGGAGTACGAGGCGATACACAGTTGCTGGTGCAAGGCTATCAAGGTGCTGCCGGACTACTCCGTCGTCCACAAACAGGACTGGTTCATCAAGGAACGCTACAAACCGGAGCTTCAGAAGGACGACATGAGCTTTTTAAGCCGCTCTTTCGAGCGTCACTTCAACGAGCGTCCGTACCTGAAACACACCTGCTACCTCTACCTGACCAAGACAACAAAGGAGCGTAACCGGATGCAGAGCAATTTCAGCACGCTGTGCCGGGGACATATCATCCCGAAGGAGCTGGACAGGGAAACCACGACCAAGTTCTTGGAAGCCTGCGAACAGTTCGAGCGCATCATGAACGACAGCGGGCTTGTCAGGCTGCGCCGCCTCTCCACCGATGAGATTGTGGGTACTGAGGGAAAGACGGGACTTATTGAACGCTACTTCTCGCTCATGCCGGAAGGTGACACCACCTTGCAGGACATCGAGCTTTCGGCAAGGGAGATGCGCATCGGCGACAACCGCCTGTGTCTGCACACCCTCTCCGACGCGGAAGACCTGCCGGGCAAGGTGGCTACCGACACCCGTTACGAGAAGCTCTCCACCGACCGGAGTGACTGCCGACTGTCATTCGCCTCCCCGGTGGGGCTTCTGCTCTCCTGCAACCATATCTACAACCAGTATGTGCTGATAGACAACAGTGAGGAAACCTTGCAGAAGTTCGAGAAGTCCGCCCGTAACATGCAGTCGCTATCTCGCTATTCAAGGAGCAACAGCATCAACCGCGAGTGGATAGACCAATACCTGAACGAAGCCCATTCCTACGGACTGACCTCGGTACGGGCACACTTCAACGTCATGGCGTGGAGCGACGATGCGGAGGAACTGAAGCATATCAAGAACGACGTGGGCAGCCAGTTGGCAAGCATGGAATGCGTGCCGCGCCACAACACCATCGACTGCCCGACACTCTACTGGGCGGCGATACCCGGCAATGCGGCGGACTTCCCGGCGGAAGAGAGTTTCCACACCTTCATCGAACAGGCGGTGTGCCTGTTCACAGAGGAAACCAACTACCGCAGCTCGCTCTCGCCCTTCGGCATCAAGATGGTGGACAGGCTCACGGGAAAACCGCTGCACCTTGACATCTCCGACCTGCCCATGAAGCGAGGTATCACGACCAACCGCAACAAGTTCGTGCTGGGTCCTTCGGGCAGCGGCAAGTCTTTCTTCATGAACCACCTCGTGCGCCAATATTATGAGCAAGGCGCACATGTGGTATTGGTGGACACGGGAAACTCCTATCAGGGCTTGTGCGGCATGATCCGACGCAAGACAGGCGGAGCGGACGGTGTGTATTTCACCTACACGGAAGATAAGCCCATCAGCTTCAACCCGTTCTACACCGACGATTACATCTTCGACGTGGAGAAGAAGGACAGCATCAAGACCCTGTTGCTGACGCTCTGGAAGTCGGAGGACGACAAGGTGACAAAGACGGAGAGCGGCGAGCTGGGCAGTGCCGTGAGTGCCTATATTGAGCGCATCCAATCCGACCGTAGCATCGTGCCGTCGTTCAACACCTTCTACGAGTATATGCGTGACGACTACCGCAAGGAACTGGCACAGCGTGACATCAAGGTGGAGAAGTCCGACTTCAACATCGACAACATGCTCACCACCATGCGGCAGTATTACCGGGGCGGGCGTTACGATTTCCTGCTCAACTCCACGGAGAACATCGACCTGCTCGGCAAGCGGTTCATCGTCTTCGAGATAGATTCGATTAAAGAAAACCGCGAACTGTTCCCCGTCGTGACCATCATCATCATGGAAGCCTTCATCAACAAGATGCGGCGGCTGAAAGGCGTGCGGAAACAGCTTATCGTGGAAGAGGCTTGGAAGGCCCTCTCATCGGCGAACATGGCTGAATATCTGCGCTATATGTATAAGACGGTCAGAAAATATTACGGCGAGGCAATCGTGGTGACGCAGGAGGTGGACGACATTATCAGTTCTCCGGTGGTCAAAGAGAGCATTATCAACAACTCGGATTGTAAAATCCTGCTTGACCAAAGGAAATATATGAACAAGTTCGACCAGATACAGGCGTTGCTCGGACTGACGGAAAAGGAGAAGTCGCAGATACTCTCCATCAACATGGCGAACAACCCTTCACGGCTCTACAAGGAGGTGTGGATAGGCTTGGGCGGCACGCAGTCGGCGGTCTATGCCACGGAGGTCAGCGCGGAAGAGTATCTGGCGTACACCACCGAGGAAACGGAAAAAGTGGAGGTTTACCGTCTGGCGGAGAAGCTGGGCGACGACATCGAAGCCGCCATCCGGCAGCTTGCCGAAAGGCGGAGAAACAAGGAATAACTAAAAAACAGAATGTATCAACCAAAAAAGAAAAACGCGTATGAATTTACCAAAAGTGAAAATGCTGCAAGTCAGCAAGTGCCTTATCGGATTGGCGGTCATGATGCTGCAATCCTGCGACGTGGCCGACAACCGCCGCGACATGCTGTGCGGGAACTGGGAGAGCGTGGAGGGAAAACCTGACGTGCTTATCTACAAGGAGGGCGAAGCCTACAAAGTGACGGTGTTCCGTCGTAGCGGTCTGCGCCGCAAGCTCAAGCCGGAAACCTATCTCTTGCAGGAGGAGAACGGCAACCTGTTCATGAACACCGGCTTCCGCATCGACGTGTCCTACAACGAGGCCACGGATGTGCTGACTTTCTCGCCAAACGGGGACTATGTGCGGGTGAAGCCGCAGCCGGGACATCCGACCGAAGAATAACAACCACTAAAATCCAAAGTAACATGAGAACAAGAATAACAATGATTATCTGCCTGTGCCTGCTTTTCGCGGGCAGGGCAAGCGCACAGTGGGTCGTAAGCGATCCGGGCAATCTAGCGCAGGGCATCATCAATGCCTCCAAAAACATCATCCATACCTCCAAGACCGCCACGAACATGGTGAGCAACTTTCAGGAGACGGTGAAAATCTATCAGCAGGGCAAGAAGTATTACGATGGTGCGCCCGTATAGGCGATATAATAAATGTAGCATTGGCAAGCTATTAGGTAAGTGTTCCAATATTTACCTATCATCACCAGCTTATCTGCCCACGAAAGGACGGCAGGGAGTATAGCACGCTGGAAAGCCATAAGTCAATTAGTTATCAAATTGCAACTGAATGGTGAGATGAAACAGATAGATACGAGGATAAAATCCAAACTGATTGAATGATAGTCCAAGTGAACCCAGTATGTTTTATAGTGAAAGATAACTTAACTCGCTATACCGTAATACCTCTGTTGCGAGCGTCGTGTAGTAGAGGCAGGAACAAATTACGGCACAACCGCAGTAAGCGGTAACGGGCGGAAGTCATATCCGACAATCTATCATAGCCATGTTATTATATCGTAAACGGGGATTGCCTAAATCGGAACGCCGCAAGGCTATTAGGTACAGACCTATGAAAATCCGACAAGGCAACGGAGCTTCCGTAGTAGTCTGAGCAGGGGAAAGCCCTGTACATGGCGAAGGGAAGCAGCTAATAATTTTAATGCAAATAACGGAAAATGTGAGAGACATTATGAGAAGTCCAGAGTATGTATTAAACAGTCTAACGGAACACAGTGAAAATTTGAATTACAAGTTTGAACGCTTGTACCGTATCTTTTTCAATGAGGAAATGTATTACGTTGCCTACCAACGCATATATGCGAAACCGGGCAATATGACAGCAGGTGCAGATGGGAAAACCATTGACCAAATGAGCCTGAACCGAATTGAACAACTGATAACATCGTTGAAAGATGAGAGTTATCAGCCCCAACCCTCAAAACGGATGTATATCCCAAAGAAAAATGGGAAAATGCGTCCATTAGGTGTACCAGCTTTTAATGATAAATTATTGCAGGAAGTGGTCAGAATGATATTGGAAGCCATCTATGAAAGACAGTTTGAAAAAACGTCACATGGCTTCCGACCTCTAAGAAGCTGCCACACTGCCTTGTCTGATATTCAGAAGACATTTTCGGGCGTGAAATGGTTCGTAGAAGGTGATATTAAGGGATTTTTCGACAATATCAATCATGAGATACTGATAGGTATTCTGAAAGAACGTATCGCTGACGAAAGATTTATTCGCTTGATTAGAAAATTTCTGAATGCAGGATATATCGAAGACTGGAACTTTCATAACTCCTACAGCGGAACACCGCAAGGCGGAATTGTCAGCCCTATCTTGGCAAACATATACCTTGATAAGTTGGATAAATTCATGAAGGAATACACTGGAAAATTTGATAAGGGGAAAGAACGGAAAAGAACTAAACAGGTAGTATCACTTGAAGGCAAACGACACCGTATTCTGAAAAAGTTGAAAGTGGTAAAAGACAAAAGTGAAAGGTCAGAATTGATAAGACAATATAAGGCTTATCAAAAAGAAGGTTTGCAGTATTCTGATGGTGACGAAATGGATATGAACTACAGAAAACTCAAATATGTGAGATATGCGGATGATTTTCTAATTGGAATTATTGGCAGTAAACAAGATGCTATCATCATCAAAGAGGACATAAAGAACTTCCTCTATGAAAAGTTAGCTCTTACACTGTCTGATGAGAAAACACTTATCACCCATGCTGAAAACGCTGCAAAATTTCTCGGATATGAGATTTTTGTAAGGAAATCCAATGACACCAAAAGAAGCAAATACGGAGTACTAAGACGTGTCTTCAATAAGAGGATACAATTGGCACTTGGAAAGGATACGTTTAAGAAAAAGTTGCTCGAATATCGTGTTTTAGAAATAAAGATACACAACGGCAAGGAGTATTGGAAAGCAAAATCCCGTCCCAAACTTTCAAACAACAATGACTTTGAGATACTTGACAGGTACAACAAGGAAATAAAGGGCATTTACAATTACTATTGTTTGGCTAATAATTGTAGTAGTCTGTCAAAACTTGGGTATATCATGAAATATAGTATGTACAAAACATTTGCGCAGAAATATCGGACAACGATGTCGCAAATCCGAAAAAAGTACACCAAGAATGGACTTTTTTCAGTTAGATACTATTTAAAGAACGGTACTGCCAAAGACTTGACCTTTTATCATGGTGGGTTCAAAAAGAAAAATCCAATGAACATTAAGGATTTAGACAACTTGCCCAAATTCACATATCATCCTACAAACACAAGTCTTATAGATAGGCTGAAAGCGGAAAAATGTGAATTATGTGGAGCAGTCGATAAGTTAGTGATGCACCATGTGAGAAAATTAAAAAATCTTCAAGGGAAAACTACCTGCGAAAAACAAATGATGGCTCGCAAACGAAAGACTATTGCCATATGTGGTAAGTGTTACAAAAAACTCAGTAACAATGAATAGATTGATATTATTAGTAGAAAGCCGGATACGCGGAGACGTGTACGTCCGGTTTGGGGGCGAGCTTCCGAAAACCCACCGTAGTAATACGGCAGGGCGTTGGATGCTTAGCCTACC